>PLRX01000103.1 GCA_003164095.1 Acidimicrobiaceae bacterium
CGGTCGGTGGATTGAGGCTTAGCCCCACCGCCATGAGATTCGCACTATGACGACATTGGTGTCGTCACCTGCTCATGAGTCACCACGACTGCCGGACTGGGGCGAGGATGGCTCTTGTTGGTCTTGCCGATGACGAAGATCAGCTGGCCCACGACGACCAGGACCAGGATGATGGCGATCACCACGAGCACCTTCTTCGGCACGCCCCTCAGGGAGACGACTTCTTGGTCCGAGGGAGCACCGGCCACGTCGACGATGTTAGGTGGAGTCGACCGGATATCGACCTCGCGGATGGGCCCCGACGTCTCGGCGTGGCCGATCGACGTGTTTCACCCTTCGAGTTCACACATGGGTGCCTGTCAGGATCTGGAGAGCCAGGCTGGTCGCGGCCACCAGGACCCACAAGATGGCGCCGAGCGCCAGGGGCCGGAAGCCCGCACGGCGGATGTCCCGTGGGCGGGCGGAGAGGCCTATGGCGCCCAGTGCGATCGTGATCATGCCCGCGGCCGTCGCTGACAGGGCCGGATGCCAACTGGTCGGCACCAGGCCGATCGTGTTGAGCGCAACAGCCACCAGGAACCAGCCGATGAACACCGGCATGACGTAGCGCAGACCCGTCGTCGCTCCAGGTTCGTCCGTGCTCGTCCACCGACGCCCCCCTCGCGCCCGCCACGCCGCCAGGCCGAGGGCGATCGGGATGATCATCAAGGTCCGTGTGAGCTTCACTACTACGGCGTAGGACGTGGCCCCGTGCCCGAAGATCGCCGAGGCGGCCACCACCGACGACAGGTCGTTGACCGCTGTTCCGGCCCACAGTCCGAATGCGTGGGGTGAGAGGCCGAGCGCGTGGCCGATGGTCGGGAAGGTCAGGACGGCTACCACGTTGAAGGTGAAGATCGTGGCGATGGCGTAGGAGACGTCGGCATCCGAGGCGTCGATGACCGCATCGGTGGCGGCGATAGCCGATGCCCCGCAGATCCCGGTACCCACCCCGATCAGCGTCCGCAGATCCCGCGCCACCCCGAGTGCCCGTCCGAACACGACGGCCCCGAGCAGCGCCACCGCCAACGTGCCCAGGAGTACCGGCAACGATGCTCCCCCGATGGTGAGCACCTCGTGGAACGAGAGTCCGGTCCCCAGGACCACGATCGACGTCTTGAGCACCGTCTTGCCGGCAAAGCTCAGCCCGGGGCCAGCACGCTCCGCTGGAGGGCGGACGAGCGCGATCGCGATGCCACCGAGGACGGCGAACACCGGGGCCCCGATAACGGGGACGAGGTGGCCGAGGACAGTGGCCACGGCGGCGAGCACCACCACCGGCACCAATCCGGGAACGAGCGACCTCGCACGCTCCGGCCGCTTCTGGACCGGTCCGGCCTCCACCTCCGCAGCTGTGCTCGAGGAGGCAACAGGCGACCGCTCGTCCATGCGTCAACCCTCCACCGGATGGAAGCTCTCCGGTAGGCCGGAATTCGGCGCGATCCCATAAGGTTGCCTTATGCCACTTGCCGAACCGGTCCCCGACATCCGCTCGCTCGACTTGCTCCGCAGCGTGGCCGAACTGGGTTCGATTCGTCAGGCTGCCGGCGCGCACCACATCAGCCAGCCGGCGGCGAGCATGCGACTCAGGTCCTTGGAGCGGACACTCGACCTGGAGCTCCTGGACAGGTCGGGCGGCCGGGCCCGCCTCACCGTCACCGGTCTCGCGGTCGTCCAGTGGAGCGAGGCGGTCCTCGAGGGCATGCGGGACCTGCTCCTCGGGACGGCGGCAGTGCGGTCTGAGGGCCGGGACACCCTGCGCATCGCGGCCAGCATGACCGTGGCCGAGTATCTCGTCCCGGGATGGCTGAGCCGCCTGAGCGGGTCCGACCCCGACGTCGCGGTCTCCCTGGAGATGGGGAACTCCGAGCACATTGCCGAGGTCATGCTGCGCGGCGGGGCGGACATCGGGTTCGTCGAGGGCCCCGATGATCCGCCTGATCTGCAGACCCGCGTCGTGTCGGGTGACGACCTCGTGGTCGTGGTGGCGCCGTCACATCCATGGGCGCGCCGACGCCGTCCACTGTCCGCTGCCGACCTCGCAACGACGCCACTCGTACTGCGCGAAGAGGGGTCGGGCACACGGGAAGTGCTCGAGCGCGCCCTCGGCGCATCCGGTTTGGCACCCTCACCCCTCGTCGAGCTGGCGTCGACGACGGCCATCAAGGCCTCTGTTGCCGCTGGAACCGGGCCTGGCGTGCTCAGCCGCTTGGCCGTCGAACCAGAGGTGGCCGACGGTCGGATTGTCGTCGTGCCGACATCAGGCATCCGGCTCGAACGCCTGATCCGTGCGATCTGGTCGAGCGAACGACCACTGATGCCAGCGGCCACCAGGCTCCTGCGTCAGCTCAGAGCAACCGCTGCCGAACGTTGACGGCGCGGACGACGGTGTCTATCGCATCCCTCGGGCCATCGTCCGTGTCCACGACCCGAGGTGCCTGCTCCGCCCGTTCGACTGTCAGGCCGGCCTCGACCACCGCCTCCATCACGTCACTGACCCGGTAGAGCACGTCAGGATTCTGCGGGCCCCCATACCCCCGACTCAGGTTGTCGATGTCGTGGGCGATGACGAGCAGGGTGCCCCCCGGGGCAACCGCCGACACCGCGACGGCGGTGGCGGCCGAGCGGGCAGGCTGGGGGAGCTGCAGGTAGCACATGGCGACGAGATCGAAGCCGTCAGGTGGTGGCGTCCAGTCCTCCACGGCTGACTCGACCCAGGTGACCTCGACGCCCCAGAGGTCAGCGAACCGTTTGGCCTTCGCCAAACCGACCGGCGAGAAATCCACACCGGTCACGCTCCAGCCCTGTTCAGCGAGCCAGATCGAGTTCCGCCCTTCGCCGCAGGCGAGATCCACCGCCCGCCCGGCCGGCAGGCCGACAGCCTCGGCGACCAGGAACTGATTGGGCGTGCTCGTCCATACCAGCTCGTCGCCGCTATAGCGTTCGTCCCACTGCCGGCTGTCCATGGTCACACCTCCCACCGGGTGGAGCCCAAGGGAGCGAACCCTGTCACACCACGCGCCGGGGCCCGACTGCCGGCAACTGCCGCCAGTTGCTCCGCCCGTTCCCCCGAGCTCGTGCTCATCGGCTGAACCAGCGTCGTCCCTTCGTCGCGGTTCGAGCGCGGCACTGACACCAGTCTCCCTGGGCGACGTGGCCCAATACCTGCTCGACGTGCATGCCGCATCCCTTCCAGGACGGGCGGCCGCACTGCTTGCATGTCACTTCCGCACACATGTGTCCTACCTTTCGTCGGATCGAGCGGTGACCCGCTCAGCGGGGTTCCTTGCGGATGATCTTCGCCATCTTCAGGTTGATGGCGAGGAAGCGCCCGAACTGGGCGATCAGGCTCGTGCGGGTCCGAAGGGTCTTATCCGTCGGGAGCGGTGCACTGGCGATGTCGTCAGCGGTGTGGTCCATCGTCCTCTCCTCTCCTACTCGGGGATCAGGTGCCAACCCGGGCGGGCCTTGGCCTTGTAGATGAACATGTAGTGGAGCGCCAGCTTGATCCAGTGCCCGGCCAGGCCGATCTCGCCGAAGGTGTCCTTGAGGCTGCGCCCCGTGCCCGGGTACTTCTGGAGGTCGGGCACGACCGGGTACATGGTCATCGATGCGGCACTGCCGTGGCGCAGGCCGGACCCGGCCGAGGCCACGCAGGCCGCCGCCATGTCGGCCATCGAGGCCGACCTGACCTGGACCGCGTCGCCCTTCTCGATCATCGCGGCGATGTTGGTGGCGGCCAGCTTGCCCATGATCCCCGACGGCATGCCCGTGCGCGGGGGCGACGGGGCGATGACGGTGCCGATGGGGGACTTCCTCGGCCGCGAGATCTGGTGGGGTGGGGCGAAGGCGATCCCCACGGCGAAGATGTTGGGGAACCGGGGGACCTGATAGGTGCGGGGCCAGTCCTCGGCCCGCCACTCCTCGAAAGGCTTGGCCGTGTAGTCGGCATCCACCTTCATGAACCCGTTGGGGGCGAAGAGCTCGGCGCTGATGTCCTCGCCGTTCCTGTCGAACGCCTGGAGGTCGACCCCGCGGAACGGGGGGAGGAGCATGGCGAAGTCGAACATCAGGGCGTTGGCGGTGCCGTCCAGCTGCTCGTAGTGGACCAGGCCCTCCTCGACGCCGGTCACGTGGGCACCGGTGATGGCCCGGATCCCCCGTTCCCGGAAGAGCGACTCGGTCCACAGCTTCGACGTGGTCTGGAACCCCTGCTGGGTGAAGGTCAGTCCACCCACCCCGAAGTCCCCGAGCTCGTACTCGTTGGTCAGGTAGACGATGTCGGCCAGGTCGCGCACCCCGGCCTGACGCACCTCGTGCTCGACGTTGAACGCGTACTCGAAGGCCGCGCCCTCGCAGGTGCAGGTCCCGTGGCCCATGCCGACGACGAGCACCTGGTGCTCGCCTTGCTTCATCCGCTCGATCGAGGCCCGCAAGGCCGCCGATGCCTCGACGGCGTGGCCCGAGGTGCACACCGAGTACGAGTGGCCGTCGGGACCCAGGCCCGGCGTGGCCCCGAAGTTGAGTTTCGGGCCGGTGGCGTTGATCAGGTAGTCGTAGGCCAGCTCGCCGTGTTCACCCGAGCGCTCCGGATCGGTGTACGTCAACTCGACGTAGGGCGAGTCGTGTGCCGCGTCGCCTTCGGGATGGATGGCGGTGGCGAGGGCCTGCTCGTAGCCGATTCCCTTGCGCTTGTAGATCGGGCCGAGCTTGAAGGTCACCTGGTCCGTCCTCATCTTGCCCACCCCGACCCAGATGTTCGATGGGATCCAGTTCCAATTGGCGTTCGGGGTGACCACCACGACCTCGTCGGATCGCTTGAGCATCCGGGAGAGGTGGAGTGCCGCCGTGTGGCCGGCGATCCCTCCGCCCAGGACTACGACTCGTGCCATCTCCTACCTCCTTCTGTGGTGCTGCATCCAGTGTACCATATACCCAGGGGGGTATCAACCCAGAATGCTCCGTAGTTCGGGCGACCGTTCATCCCGGCCCGGATTGCGCCAGGCACCGCTCCGCGAACGCCGTCAACCGCGAGACGTCCCGGACGACCGACAGCCCCTCGACGGGATCCTTGGTGATGTTGAGCGACGGGCAGAACATGTCGGTATCACCACAGAAGAAGTGCGGCGAGCCGAGCACGCCACGCTGCCCGCCCTCGTCCCAGTCGGCCAGGACGGCAGCACGGTCGGACTCGTCGGGCATGACGACGCCGAGGTCGTGGGCCAGGTACTCGAGGGTCACCGGATCCGAGATGTCCCGACCCTCCTCGAACAGCGCGTCCCGCAGCGCGAAGCTCACCCGCTCACCCACCTGCAGGTCGGTCCGGTATGCGCGGTTGGCCAGCGCCAGGGCCTCGAGGGTCGATGTGGGAAAGCGGGCGACATCAAGCCGACTGAACAGGTTAGGGGCAACCTGGTCCCGCAGGTCCTCGGCGTGCTCCCAGGTCGCTGCCGGGTCGAGTCCTGCCCCGTTGACCAACTCGAGCGGCCACGCCCGCACCCAGATTGCCACGTCGCTGCGGCCGACACCTGCGCGTAGCTCTTCAATCGTCCGCAGCCCGACGTGGGCGAAGGGACACCAGATGTCGGCGAAGACCTCGATCACGGGACCCGTTGTTCTGCTCATGTGGCCGCCTCTCGAATCGGAGAGGGCGACGGGCCCGGCGATCTGGCCCGGTCGCACCTGCTCGGAGGTCTGTCAGCTCGCCCGGACAGCCTTGCCGCTGAGCGGCTGTCCGAACAGAGCGTTGAACAGGCAGATGTCGAGCGCCCCGGCGGCGAGCGGGACGAGGCCGACCACGGCGAGGGCCCACCAACCCCCACCCAGCAGTCCACCCACCACGATCAGCGCCACACCGGCGATGACCCGGGCGGCCCGACCTGCAGTTGATGCCATGGACTTGGAGAATCCCATGATTCCTGCTCCATCTCTCGTTGGCGCGTTATCGGTGTCGGGTCCGCTGCTCAGGCCAGCTTGGTGAACAGCCGCTGGACCTCATCGAGGGGATAGCCGGACTCTGCGGCCTCCTCGGGATTTTGGACGCAGTAGGTGAGCCCGCTGGCGATCAGTCGGAACCCGACCTGCTCCAGGGCTTTGGTCGCCGCACTCAGCTGGGTGACGATGTCGCGGCACTCGCGTCCCTCGGTCAGCATTGTCTCCACGGCATGGATCTGGCCCTCGGCCCGACGCAGCCGCAGGCTCAGATCCTTCACCACCTCGTCGGGCAGTTCCATGGTCACTCCTCCTTCAGCCTCACGGTCGATCGCGTTCACTCGGTGCCCTGGTCAGTGCGAGAACTTCACTGTGGGCAGGATCTTCCCGAGCCACTTCGGCTGGTGCCAGGCACTGTGCCCACTGAGTCGGAGGACCACCGGGAGCACCACCAGGCGCACCACCAGGGCATCGAGCGCCACGGCGATGGCCAGGATCACGCCCATCTCCTTCGGCGCCAGCGGTCCCGACAGAGCGAACGTCAGGAAGACGGCGATCATGACGGCGGCGGCGGACAGCACCACACGCCCCGAGGTGCGCATCGAGCCGATCATGGCGTGCTCGGGGTCGGGATGGGTCTCGTAGCGCTCCTTGGCGGCCGACAGCATGAACAGCGTGTAGTCCATGGCCACCCCGAAGACCATGGCCCCGAAGAACAGCGGCGCCCAGGCGTCGATGAAGCCCTGGGGCTGGAAGTTCAGCGGACCGGACAGGAACCCGTTCTGGAAGATCAGCCGTCCGATGCCGAAGGCCCCTGCCACCGATAGTGCCGTGATGAGCACGCCCATGGCGGCGATCAGCGGGGCACCGAGGGCGATCAGGAGCAGCAGGAATCCGAGGACGCCCAGGATGGCGAGGACGATCGGGGTGTGAGACGCCAACGACTGCTGGAGGTCGTGGTTCTCCGCCGCCGCTCCCCCGATCAGCGTCCCGGCCGGCAGGACCTGGCGGAGGCGGTCGATGGTGGCACCCGTGGTGGTGGTCGACGGCCCGGTCGTCGGGGTCACCTGATCGAGGGTCCATCCGTCGTTGGTCGGGCCCGGCACGGCTCCGGCCACCCCGGAGGTGTGAGCGAGGATGGCCATGGCCTTCGCCTGTTCGCCTGCGGGCACGACGACCTGCAACGTCCCTGGCGCACCGGCGCCGAACGCACTCGTCACCTGGTTGTAGCCGACCCGGGCATTGGCGCTGGGCGGCACGATCGTGATCGAGGGCATGTTGGTCCGCATGCCGATGATCGGGGCGGCGGCCAGGAGCAGGAAGAGCAGGGCAGCTGCACCCGCCGGGAAGGGATGCTTCCACAGGAACTTGCCCCATCGGTGGAGCTGCCGGTCGAGCGGGCCCTCGCCCACCTTGGGACCGCCGCGTCCGAGTCGGATCGTCCCCTTGTTGATGTTCGTACCGAGCTTGCCGAGCACGGCCGGCAGCAGCGTGAGTGTGGCGGCCAGCACGGCGATCACCGACAGCATGATCCCGAAGGCCATCGACCGGAACGCCGGGCTCGGGACGATGAGGATCGCGGCCAGGGAGGCCAGGACGGTGAGCGCGCTGAACGCCACGGCCTTTCCGGCGGTGTCGACCGTCTCGGCCACCGACGCCACGATCGCGTCGCGGTCACCCGGTTCGGCTCCACGGCGCTTGAGGGCCGAGCGGAAACGCATGACGAGGAAGAGGGCGTAGTCGATCCCCAGGGCCAGGGCGAACATCAGCGCGAAGTTGAGCGCCCAGATCGAGACCGGGGTGAACTTGGTGGTGATCACCAGTGCGCCGGCGGCGACCAGGAGGCCGGCCATGGTGAGGAGGAGGGGAAGGCCTGCAGCCACCAGACTGCCGAAGGCGATGATCAGGATGATGATCGTCACCGGCCACGACAGCATCTCCGACTTGAGCATTGCGGAGCGGTTGGCCGTGTTGAAGTCGGCCCAGAGCGCACTGTCGCCGGTCAATGTCACGCCGACGCCGGACGAGGACAGGGCCGCCAGCTTCGGCTCGACGGCGTCGGCCGCCTGCACCATCTTGTTCGAGTCGGCGGCGGCCCCGGCCGTGATGATTGCCGTCCGTCCGTCCTTCGAGATCGAGACGCCGGCCTGCGGCGGGACGACGGTGGACACCCGGGGATCGCTTCGGAGGGCGTCGGTCGCCTTGGCCACGACGGCCCTGGCCTGGGGATCCGACGCGATCGGACCGTGGTGATCGACGATGACCACCTGCAGCCCGGTGGCACCCAGGCCGGCGAAGTCCTTTTCGATGACGGCACGGGCGGCCACGGATTGACTGTTCGATGCCTGCCAGCCGGCACCGGCCAGAGCGTTCTCGACGTGGACGGCGAAGATCCCGAACACCAGGAGCACCAGCAGCCAGGCGATGAGCACCCTGCGGAAGTGGGTGGCGGCCCAGCTGCCGAGCCTGGCGAACGGGCTGGGTCGCCCGATGTGGATCGTGTCGTCGGCCCCTCCGAGGCTGTCCCCGACCGGGCCCGGCCCGTCATCGACCTCGGTTGCTGCCGTCGCCTGGGGTGAGTCGAGTCCGGTTCCTCGGGTCGCGGCCATGGGAAGGAGTCCTTTGATCAGACCGGCACACACTCGGAAGGAGGTGCGCATGCACGGATACCTGGGTGGGTATGCAGCAACGTAACACGATACCCCCCCTAGTATCAAGCAGTTTGCCGAAGCGGCTTACCGTTCCGCGCCGCCAGAGAGCCAGCCGTCAGCTCACGTCAGCTTTGGGCGCACGCACGGAGGGCGGGTGGGTGACGGCCCATCGCCGACCTGGAGCGAGCAAGTTCGCGCTCCGGATCACTTGACAGAAGGGTGCCGACGAGTGCAGCCACGGCACAAGCGCAGGTGAACACTGCGAGCGATTCCCCCGAGGGTGGGATACCTGGCGAATGCCGGCCTCACAGGGACGGGCCGCCACCACCTGGCCAGGCGACCCTCAGTCCGAGTCGACCTGCGGCCGGTACCGGTCCCCTACCAGGAGTCCGTGCTCGGTCAGGAAGTCGACCTGCCCCGTGTGCATGGGGTCGGGTGGCGCCGTGAACCACTCTCGTCCGGAGCTGGCGTCGGCTCTCAGGTCAGCGTCGGCGTGGCAGAGGAATGCAATGCCGACGGGTGAGTCCAACCCATTGAGGTAGTGGCTCGGGTACTCGATGTAGCCGAGGAACGGCCCCGCTTCGATCTCCAAGCCGAGTTCCATCGAGGCGACCCGCTGGACTGCGGCCACGAGCGGCTCGCCGAACCGTACCGTGCCCCCAGGGATGTGCCACAGTCCCGAGCACGGCCCTTCCGTACGCTTCGTCAAGAGAATGCCGAGCGGACTCTGGATGACGGCCTCAACAGTGAGGCGTGGAACCTTGGCGTAGATCTCGCGGAACTCCTGCTCCGTGAGTGGAGGCTCCGAACCCTCTTCACGGAGTTGCGGCTCGACCGCCTTCCGATCGGTCACCACGAGCCCTCGAGCGGCTCCACCATGGTGTCGGAGTACCGAAGCACCCTGCCCACTGTGCTGGTGCTTCCGCCAGTGCGGGTGGTGCTGTCGACGGGAAGCGGCTCCCCATCTCTGGCGAGCCCCCCTCGAATCCCGCAGTCCGAGATGGACCGGTACGTGAATCCTAAAGTCGCAGCCAACAAAATCGATGCCCTGTCAGTTCCGCCAGAGTTGGGAGTCACTCGTCGACGTGCACTTTCGATCCGACAGCGACCGTCCTCGTCCGTTCCACGACAGAAAGACCACAACGGGACATCACCGCCACAGGCTTCGGCAGTTCCCGGCGCGAATTCCTATCCAACGCGTCGGAGCTCCGCAGCGAGGTGATGTCGGAGCGGCTGACCGACGGCTGCCATCCGCAACGAGTACCGAAGCGTGTCGCCCTCGATGGTGACGTCTCGTTCGACGACCGTCACCTCCTTGGCGGTCGAGGCCCGCGCTATTGCTGTCGATCGGAGCAGGATGGCGGAGTCGGCAACAGTGCCCTCGGTAACCTCCGCGATTCCCGTTGGGTGCGAAATGATGACCTCGGCCCAGCCAGGGCGCGCCATGCGCCAGAAGCCAGTCTCGCCGTGGAGCAGACGACCGTCAGCAGCGTGTTTCGTCGACTGGGTGTAGGCGAGGAATGGCTTGCCGACGTGCGAGAAGATAACGGTCTCCTCGTAGTCGAACGCGTCGATCGTCGGATACTCTCCGTGACCTGACCCAGTCCAGGTCCCCAAGAGGGCAGCGAGCGGCTCTACGTCCGAGTGCAGGGCGATGGTCACATCCCAAGCATCGCACTCCGTCAGCCGTGCCGGGCCGTCAATCCTGATCTTCGGTCGAAGACGAGACGATCCGGCAATCCGCTCCCGCTGCGGTAGTCATTCGCGTCATTGGTCCGACGATGGATAAACAGTTGCAACTATCCGGGATTGACTGCCACCCCCCGAGTGAACCAACTCCAGGGCTTTGGTCCGACGCCGTAGCGCTGGTCGATGTCATCGAGGATGAAGCCCGCGTCCCGGACCAGGGCTACGGGATCACGGGTGAGATGACAGCCATCGGCCACCCGGCGCTGGAGAGGTTCCAGACGGCGCTGCCACGCTGCCGCGCCCGCGTCAGGAGCAAGGCCGTGCTCCATGAAATGGAACTGGCCTCCTGGACGGAGCACCCGTCGGACCTCCGCCAAGGCAGCGTCGACGTCGGGAATCGTGCACAGGGCGAAGGTGCAAAGTGCATCGTCGCAGGAGTCATCCGGCAGTGGGATCAACTGACCGTCGAGCCCGACGAGTTCCACCGGCACCGATGAGTTGTCAATCCGACGCTGCGCAATCCGAAAGCCCTTGGCTGACGGTTCGACCGCAAGGACCTTCTCAACAGTGGACGGGTAGTGCTCGACATTGAGGCCCGAGCCAAACCCGATCTCGAGAACTCGTCCCGACAATCCACTGGACAGTTCGCTGCGCCACTTCTTGAGTCCGGCGGTCCCACACGCTCGGTCGACCAGGACTGGGAGGATGTGCTCGCGGTAGAGACCCATGTCGCCAGGGTACCGACCCGATTCGCCGACGGACGTCGGGCACGCTCGTCGCCCAGGGCCCGCTCACCGGATCGAGGGCTGCCGTCGATCATCTCTCGCCCGACCTGCCTGATTGCCGGTGTCACGGAATCCCCGTGCCAACATCGATCGAACCTTTGGCTCTTCACCGTGGTCATCACGACGTCTGTGTCCGTCTGGATCGGAATCACGACCAGCAGCGGCCCGGCGGATGACGTCGATGCCCGAGGACTGGCCGATCAGGAGCGGTTCATCACCGACCTCCAGCACTGTGCTCCCGTCGGGAACAACGAGGTTCCGCCGTCTTTGAATGGTGGTCACAATGACGCCGATCGGCAAACCTGTGATCCGCCCCGGGATACCCAGGCCACATCACTCGCTGAGGCTGCCTGCCATGCCTCCGATTTTTCGGGTATTTGTAGGGTAAACCGGATCACGTCCCGTGAAGTGGTGTCA
>PLRX01000133.1 GCA_003164095.1 Acidimicrobiaceae bacterium
GATGTCGTTCCGCCAGACGCAATCGAAGCCGAGGAGCCGCAAGGATCGGGCCAACCGACCGAGATGGACGTCCAGAACGAAACGGGGCTCTCGAAGCGCCGGTGGATCCAGCCGTACGAGCGCCGGACCGGGCGGCACCCCGCCTGGCGGGAAGACGCTCATCCGGTCACCGTCCTGCAGGTGACAGGAGAAGTCCACCGACTCGTCGTTCACCACGATCACGGCGATCTCGGTGTGGGGAATGCCCAACGACTCGGCGAGATCCTTGACCGTTGTGCCGGCGGCCACCTCGGTCGCGATGGCTCCTCCACGACGTTTCGGCGCGAGGAGGTCGTCCAAACCATCGAAAAAGCGGACGTCGACGCGGAGGAGCATCGCTGTCGAGCCTAGGGTCCGTGGTTGCGGGTCGGGTTGCCGACGCCATCACCACGCCCGCCAGGCGGGGATGCCAAGGGATGGAAGTCCGCTTGGCCTCAGCACGGGGCTGCGATGTGGGTTCGGGACAGTTGCCCCCGCCGGACGGACCTCGCCTACCCACCCCTCCTGCCAACCGGTTGCTCCAGGGGGCGGCAAGGCCACGGGCGTCACCTTCGACAGATGTAACAGCACCGTCAGCTGCGGTGCCTGTGTACGTTCTCGGTATGGCATCTCGTGACGAAGCGCCCGCCGCGGTACTCCTCGATGCGGGCGGCGTGTTCGTCCTCCCGGACCCTGATCGCATCCTGGGGGCCTTCGCCAGGGCGGAGTGCTCGGTGGGACGAGAGGTATTGGCCGACGCCCACTACCGAGCCGCAGTGCGGTTCGGGACCCATGTCGACGTCGAAGCGAACTGGTCCGGGGCGTGGCTCGACTACCTCCAGACCTACGTTGCCGAGTGCGGTGTACCGCCAGACTGGCGAGAGGAGGCCCACTTCCACATCGACAGCGAGTTCGCCGACGCCGCACTCTGGATCGAGCCCGTACCGGCGAGCCGTGGCGGCCTGAAGGCACTGGCTGACACAGGAGTCCGCCTCGGCATCGTCTCCAATGCCGACGGATTGATGGCCCAGCGCCTCGCCGAACTCGAGCTCTGCCAGGTGGGTCCCGGAATCGGGGTGGAGATCGAATGCGTCGTGGACTCCGGCAATGTCGGCGTCATGAAGCCCGACCCCCGGATCTTCGAAGCTGCCGTCGACCTCCTCGGACTGCGTGCCGACCAGGTCTGGTATGTGGGTGACATGCCTGCGATCGACGTCGTCGGCGCCCGGAGGGCCGGGATCCGCCCGTTCCTCATGGATCCACTGGGCCTGCACCTCGACGCCGACTACGACCGAGTCGCCTCTCTGGCCGAACTGTCCGAACTGATCACGGCCTTGTCGTCCCATATGCCACCGGCGTGACCGGCTCCACGGACTTCTCACTTGCGTCGGCGCGGCGTGCCGCCGACGAGGGCACGCTGGCCGAATGGGTGGTCGACTTCTTGGCCAGTCCCGGTAGCGACAACCCTCAGCTCGCTGCCGCACTCGGCTTCAGCGACGCCACATTTGTCGGACCGGTTCCATTCGAGCTCGACCGACTCACGCCGATGGCCGGCCCCGACCAGGGTCGAGTGGCCGTTCCCGTCCCCAGGGAGGTCTGGGAGTCTGATGTGGGAGCGATGGAGCACAGCTTCGAGGAGGGGTGGCGCCCTCCGCCGTTGCTCGTGTCCCACCGAGACGGCAGGTACTACCTGGAGGACGGGAATCACCGCTACGAGACGCTCCGTCGAAATGGCGCGACCCACGCCTGGGCCATCCTGCTCTTCGCCAACGAGGCGGAACGGGACCAGTACCTCGAGGGACACGGCCGGACAGGCGATCGCCCAGATGCCGACGAGATCGCTCCACTACAGCAGACGGAGACGCCGGAGACTCCGTCCTGACCAGGGATGGTGCTGTTGCATTGAGGGCGACGCCGCTCGGGCGCAGCCGGGTTCGTGCCCGAGCCTCTGACAGGCGAGGCCGCAGGAGTGATACGCCGGCACCACGGGCGAACTGTTCAATCGCCTAGGTCGGCGTTCGCCGGGTTCCGGTTCCCGAGGCTGGCCGGCTCGCGTCCGACGGTCGACCGGTGCAACAGTGCCCTCGGTACGGATCTTCCCCACGCCGCCCGGTCCTTCCTCGACGCCCAGGAACCGGATGTCGGGAAGTCCGATCATCCACACGAACGCGCGCACGCGCCCGCGGATCCGCCTAAACGACCCCGCTCAGATCCGAAGTGCCGGGAATGGGGCAGTTCGACTCTGGCCGCACCCCCTCGCCAGTCGAAGACTGGGCCCATGGATGTCCCACGCGATCCTCCCGATGCGGTGGGCAAACCGGGTGACCCTGGATCCCGAGAGGCCGACTGGCTGACATGGAAGCACACGACCGTGGACGGCAGGACCGCGGCCTACGGCGAGGCGGGCGAGGGGCCGCCTGTCGCCTTCCTCCACGGCTGGGGCCTCGATCACAAGGCCTACAAGCGGGCCCTGTCCCGCCTCGTCACCGTCGGCGTCCACGTGGTCGCCCCCGCTCTGCCCGGATTCGGCGGGACCGCCGCGCTGCCCCGGGGCGCCGCCGACCTGGACGGGTTCGTCCGGTGGGTGCAGCTCTTCCTTGACCAGGTAGGAATCGACGAACCGGCGCTGATGATGGGACACTCCTTCGGCGGTGGTGTGGCCATCCGCTTCGCTCACGAGCACACGGACCGGTGCCGGGCGCTCGTGCTGGTCAACTCGATCGGCGGCTCGGCCTGGACCCACAAGGGGTCGACCATCCGCTCGATGGCCGAGCGCCCCCTGTGGGACTGGGGGATCCACCTCCCGGCCGACATCTTCCCGGTCCGGCAGGCACGGAAGGTCCTCCCGGTCATCGTGGCCGAGGCCCTACCCAACCTTCTGCGCGATCCTCGATCCTTCTGGGGGGCGGCCGGAGTGGCACGTCGCGCCGACCTCACCACGGAACTCGACGACCTCCGTCAGCGTGGTCTGCCGGTCGCGGTCCTGTGGGGCCGGAGCGATCAGATCATCACCCAGGACTCGTTCGAGGCGATGTGCCTCGCCCTCGGCAGCCCTCATGTCGTCACCGTGCCGGGGACCCACAGCTGGCTGATCGCCGACCCTGACGCCTTCGGCGAGGTCATGACCAACGTGCTCGACGTTGTCGGCCTGACGCACCTGGACGAGACTGCCTGACCCAGGGCCTTCCGGCCCCAGGCCGTGCCCCAACGGGGCGACAGCGGCGTCCACCGTGGGGGACACTCTGGCGTGCACCTGTTCGTGGCCGTGTGGCCGGACGAGACAACTGTGGCGCGGCTGTCCTCCTTGGAGCTATCGTCCGCCCCGGCCCTACGGCTGGTCCGGCCCGACGAGTGGCACATCACCCTCCGATTCCTGGGCGGCGTCGACGAGCGGCTCGTTCCGGGACTGCTCGACGCGCTCGGGTCGGCCGCACGGACCCTGACGGGGCCCATCCACGCCGTCCTCGGACCGGGCACGGCGTGGTTCGCCGGGGGACGGGTCCTGCAGGTCCCCGTCACGGGCGTCGACGGCCTCGCCGCCGCCGTGCGCTCCGCCACGGTGCCGGTCGTCCCCGACCGGGACGCGGGCGAGGTGCTCTTCGTAGGTCACCTGACCGTCGCGCGGGCGACCGGGGCCGGCCCCGACGCCGCCGCCCGGTCCGCCCTGGCCGGGATCTCGTGCTCCTCGTCGTTCCGCGTCGATGCCGTCCACCTGGTCGGGTCGCCCCGCACGCCCTACGGGCCCCGCTACGTGGTCCTCGGGAGTGCTCCCCTGCCGGCTGGCTGAGGTGCCCTCGACGGCACATGGCCGCCACACGTAGCCCGCCAGCTCGGCGAGCTCCGGCGACGCCTTCCCACGGGCACTGTCGAACTGGCCTGGCGGCGGGTAGGGCCTGTTCCAGGGGTCGGGAAGGCACTCTTGGCACTTGCAGGTGTCCGTCGTCACCCAGGTCAGCGGATCGGGGAGCGTCCGAATCCACGGGGCATCGAGCGAGGACCGCGCACCAGGGCCGGACCCCAACAGCGCGGACCCGGCTCTTGCATCGCTCCTTTACCCGTGCACCAACGATCCGAAGCGTCATCCGACGGGTGGTGCACCCCGACCTGCCGGCTCACGTGATCGGGAATTGCTTGGACGAGATCGCCGCTCCGATGGCGCTGACCACCGTCACGAAGGCGGTCTGCGCGTTCTGGTGAACCGTCACGGTCAGCTGCGTGGCCGTCTGGGACGAGACTGTCGCCACCGCTCCGTCGACCACGACCTTGACGGCCTCGTCGAGGTGCTTGTCGGTGATGGTCAGGGTGGACCCCGGCGCGCCTCCCGTCCTCGGCAGCAGCTTCTTCACCGCCATCGCCGGCTCGTACATCGAGCAGACGGCGGTCTTCGGGAGCCCGGTGATGGTCACGCCGAGGGACCGTTGGAATCGGTGACCCCAGTGCTCTGCGTGACTCGGCATGGCCGGCGTGGCTCAATGCAGCGTCAGACACCGCCAACAGCGGCGAGAGTGGCGTGGATCAGGTCAGCGCTGCGGCTGTCCCCCGTCGCCCCCAGACTCATCCGGTTCATCACGTATCCGAGGCCCAGCTCGAGGTCAGGGTCCGCCCAGCCCACAGATCCGCCCATGCCGAAGTGACCGAAGGAGCGAGGTCCCCCGAGCCCGGTGAGGCCGATGATTCCGACGTTCAACATGAAGCCCATCCCCCACTGGATGTCCATGCCCAAGAGCACCCGGTCGGGACCTGCGGTCTGCTGGACGAGCGCCTTGTCAACTTGGTCGGGGCTGAGCACCCGGAAGGGGCCGCCGACTGACCGGGCCACGTCGCTGACGCAGGCTCCGTAGACGCGGGCGAGGGACCGGGCGTCACAGATGCCGTTTGCCGCGGGGATCTCGGCGGCGTGAAGGCGTGGATCGTCCCAGGCCTCTTGCGACGAGAATGCCCCACCGGGAGCCTCCAAGGCCTTGGTCAGTGCTCCGTCAGGGCCGATGTACGGGGCGAGCTGGGCGAGGAGCTGATCCATCGCCGGATCGATCTCGGATCCCGCTCCGAGGTTGCCGAGCATGTCGAACGGGCTCCCGTCGGGGCCGGGCACAAGACGGGCGACGCGGTGCTCCTTGGCCGCGGGTAGGCCGATGTACCAGTCGGCATTGAGTGGACCGGCGATCTCCTCTTGGAAGTAGGTGCCGAGCGTTCGTCCGGTGATCCGGCGTACGACTTCTCCCACCAGGTAGCCGAAGGTGACTGCGTGATAGCCGTGGTCGGTCCCCGGCTCCCACGCCGGCGATTGCCGGGCCAGTGCCTCGACGACCGGATCCCACGCAAGTGCGTCGTCGAACGACATCGTTCCGTCGATCCACGGAAGTCCGGCCCGGTGAGCCAGGAGGTCACCGACGGTGACCGCATCCTTGCCCGCCTGGGTGAACTCCGGCCAGTACTGAGCGACCGGGGCGTCGACATTGAGCAGACCTTGTTCGGCCAGTCGGTTGGCACACATGGCAGTGGCTCCCTTTGTGGTCGAGTAGGTGAGGACGATCGTGTCCTCGTCCCACGGCCGCCCGCTAGTCGTATCCGCGACCCCGCCCCACAGGTCCACCACCTTCTGTCCGCGGTGGTAGGCGGCAAACGCCGCCCCGTCCTCGGCCCCCTTGTCGAAATTCCCCTGGAATACGTCGCGGACGCCCTCGAATCCTGGAGCGACCCAGCCGTTGATCTTCGCCATCACCCGATCATTGTCGACGGCAGCACCTGCGTGCCGAGGATTCCATCCGGACCGTTGAGCCGGGCGTCTCCCCCACCCATCGCTTGCGCCTCCGTGAGGGCACTCCAGGCGGAGTGCGAAGGGGATGACGATGCCCTCTCCTTGCATCGAGGCGGCGATGCGTGGTGACTCCAAGGTCGGCGCCGAGCTGCTCTTCGACGTGATCTCCACGGCCTACGAGCGGACCAGTCTGATCGTGACCACCAACCTGCCCTTCGAGTCCTGGACCGAGGTCCTCGGATCCGAACGGCTCACCGGGGCCACGCTCGATCGACTCACCCACCGGCGCCGGATCATCGAGACCAAGGGCGAGAGCTACCGCCTCACCGACGCCAAGGCCCGGACACGCCGGACGGAGCCCGCCACATCTGTGGACGATGCCCAGACCGCACAACCACCAGCACCAGACGTCATCTCAATCCCGCAGGCCGCAGCGAGATTGGGAGTCAGCAAAGAGGGCTCTGTTGCATTGATCGATCGTCCGGCGCGAGCTGGCCAGCCTCGATGAAGTTGGTCCTTCAGACCACCAACGCGAGTTCGTCGAATGCTGCGGCAAGGGTCATTCCGGGGCGCGCATCCATCCCGAGTTCGTAGTGCCCTCGCCGCAGGTTCTGGATGAAGGCGTGCCCTCGGATCACGACACTGGCGGTCCGGTCCCGTTTGAGACCCCGCATCGGGCGAAGTCGGGCCTTCAGGCGCCCATGATCGGCTTCGACGCGGTTGTTGGCGTACTGGGTGGTGTCGTGAAGTGCATCCGGCAGGAGCTCCCCAACGACTCGGACCAGGGCGTGGGCCCGATCGGTGGTGATCTCGGCCGGCTGGCCATGGGCAGCGATCACCGAGGTGAGGAACTTCGTGGCGGCCTTGAGGTCTCGCTTCCTGGACACCAATAAGTCGATGACCTGCCCATCTTGGTCAACGGCCCGGTAGACGTATCGCCAGGACCCAGACACCTTCATCTACGTCTCGTCAACGAACCAGCAACTGCCCTCGCGGTGGCGGCAGGGCCGCGCCGCGTCGATGAGCAAGGGAGTGAACCGCGGGACCCTGTGGGTGCCGAGAATGTCATCAGAGTACCTTGACCAGGACTTTCCTGGAATGGCCCGAGAAGACGAAACTCGGCCATGGCCCTCTCGTTTCTCTACCTCGCCTTCATCAGAATTCTCCAGTTGGTACGACTGAGCCGGAGAGACGGGGACGAGTTGGCGATCGAGGTAGTCATGCTCCGGCACGAGGTGGCTGTGCTCCGTCGCCAGGTGGTCCGGCCGGCCTTGGAACCTCGAGATCGAGCCCTATTCGCCGGATTGAGTCGACTCCTGGACCGAAGACGTCAGGGGCGGTTCTTCGTGCAACCAGAGACCCTGCTCCGCTGGCACCGGGACCTGGTCCGCCGCAAGTGGACTCAGCCCCACCGACCGGGACGGCCCAGCATCCCGTCCGGAACGGTGGCCATCATCCTCCGACTGGCCCGGGAGAACCCCAGCTGGGGCTACCGCCGGATCCACGGCGAGTTGGCAAGGATGGGCGCCGTCCTGGCTCCTTCGAGCGTCTGGGCCATCTTGCGCCGTCACGGTGTCGATCCGTCACCGATGCGGAGCGGTCCGACCTGGGCGGAGTTCCCTCGTTCCCAGGCGACCTCTTTGCTGGCCTGCGACTTCTTCTCGGTCGACACGGTGTTGCTGAAGCGCCTCTACGTGCTGTTCTTCATCGAGCTCGACACCCGACGGGTGCAGGTGACCGGGGTCACCGCTCATCCGACTGGCTCCTGGGTGGTCCAGCAGGCGAGGAACCTGACCATGGCACTGGAGGATCGGGTCCATCCCGTCAAGTTCTTGATCCGTGACCGGGACACCAAGTTCACCTCGAGCTTCGACGAGGTCTTCCGGGCCGAAGGCATCCGGATCATCCGCACCCCGACCAGAGCTCCCCGGGCCAACGCCTTCGCCGAGCGCTTCGTCGGCACGGTTCGTCGTGGGTGCCTTGACCGGATGCTGATCCTCGGCCGTCGGCACCTCGAAGCCGTCCTGGCCGAGTACGTCGTCCACTACAACGAGCACCGGCCTCACCGAGGGCTGGGTCAGCTGGCTCCGTTAG
>PLRX01000146.1 GCA_003164095.1 Acidimicrobiaceae bacterium
ACCAACTGAGCTATACCCCCGAAGGTCGGATCAGATTAGCAGTCCGGGTCGGCGCCCCGGAATCCTGCCCACTGTCCGAGTGCGCGTGGGGGGCACCGCGCCGTCTCATCTGCAACCCGGGCCGCCGATACATCCGACACCTCCCTCAGTACCATGGTGCGCCGGCGGACGACCGCTGGGCCGCGCGACCGATGGTCCGGCCCGTGTCTCCGCCCACCACACACGACGAAGGGGCGCAGATGAGTGAATCGGTGGAGTATCGCGACGGGGTCTTCGTGGCCACGGGCCCGACAGCGGCAGTGGGGGCGGATCGCGCTGCAGGCTCGGCCACCGGCACGGCGCTGATGGTGCGACCCGACGACCACCTGGCGCCGGTCGACGGACCCGGCCCGCTGGTGAGCGCCGAGCTTCCGCCCGCCGGGCCCACGCCTCCCGTTGCCGCCTCGGCACCCGCCGCCGGCGGGGCACGTCGGATCGCCGTCGCAACCATCGTGGCATCCCTGATTGCCGCCATGGCACTCGGTGCAGCCGCCTTCGGAGGTGCGTTCGGCGGGGGTAGCACGCCGAACCCGGGCTCGGGCCGCTCAGCACTGGGCGCCGCCGCCGACACGTCGGCCGCGGCCACGTCGGTCGGCTTCACACTGTCGGCCACCCGGGCCACGTCGTCCTCGACCACCATCCTGGTCACCGGCTCCGGTGCCGTCGACCTCTCCCACCACACCGGCAGGCTGACCGCCTCCGTGCCCGGCCTCGCCGGGTACGTCGGCAGTGGCGACGACACCGTCGACGTCGTCACCGACGGCACGTCGGTCTACCTCGGCTCGCCCGCTATCTCCTCGATCACCGGGGGGACCACCTGGCTGGAGGCCGACCTCCCGAAGGTCGGTACGTCGTCCGACCTCTCGTCGCTGGCCGTCCTGTCCAACCCGTCCCAGCTGATCGGCCTGCTGTCGTCGGTGGGCGGTCAGGTGACGACCGTCGGCAACGTCGACCTCCACGGCACCCAGACCACGGAGTACAGGACCACGGTCACCCTGTCCGAACTGGCGACCCGGGCCGGCATCGGCTCCGGCAACGGCTCGACCCTCGGTGCGCAGGTGTCCAAGGTCCTCCAGCAGCTGGGGAGCACGTCGGTCCCGATCACGGCCTGGGTGGGCACGGACGGCTACCTCCGCCAGATCTCGGCGTCGATCGACCTGTCCAGGGCCACGCTCGGCAGCATGGCCTCCGACGTGATCGGCGGCGCCCTGAACGGCACGCTCCCGACCGGGACCTCCGGCCAGGCCACCACCGCCACGACGGTTACGGTCGGGTTCGACAACTACAACGCCCCGGTGTCGGTGTCGGTTCCGCCGGCTTCGCAGACCACCGACGTCAGCTCGATCGTGACGTCGTTCCGAGGCGCGGTCTCCGCCATCCAGCACGCCGTGTCGAGCATCGCCTCGAAGTTCTGAGCACCCCCGCCGGCTGACCACCCGTGGGCCCGTGGCCTGACGCAGGGCCCGTGACGCCGGACACCCGGTTCCAGACGGGGGTTCGTGCTGCGCCCGGTACGATCGGCCCCCATGGCACGGGCCTACGACGTCATCGGGATCGAGAAGAAGTGGCAGCGTCGCTGGAGCGACGAGGGCACCTACGAGGTGGATGCCGACGACCCGCGGCCGCCCTGGTACGTGCTCACCATGTACCCGTACCCGTCGGGTGCGGCTCATATGGGTCACGTGCGCAATTACACCTTCGGTGACCTCCTGGTCCGGCATCGCACCATGCTCGGCCACGCCGTGCTGTCACCCTTTGGCTTCGACTCGTTCGGCCTGCCGGCGGAAAATGCCGCCATCAAGACCGGTACCCACCCCCGCGTGTTCACCGACGCCCGCATCGAGGAGTTGAAGGAGTCCATCACCTCGCTCGGCGCCGTGTACGACTGGCGCCGGGAGATCCACAGCCACGACCCCGAGTACATCAAGTGGAACCAGGTCATCTTCACCAAGCTGCTGGAGGCCGGCCTGGCCTACCGGGCGAATGCCCCGGTCAACTGGTGCCCCGGCTGTCAGACGGTGCTCGCCAATGAGCAGGTGCTGGCGGACGGCACGTGTGAGCGCTCGGGCGACCTGGTCGTCAAGCGGGACCTGGAGCAGTGGTTCTTCCGGATCACGCAGTACGCCGACGAACTGCTCGCCGGCCTCGAGGAGCTGGAGTGGCCCGAGCGGGTCAAGACCATGCAGCGGAACTGGATCGGCCGGTCCGAGGGGTCCGAGTTCGACCTGGTGGTCGAGGGCCGCGACGGCTCGGACGGACGGGACCCCCTGGCCCTGCGGGTATTCACCACCCGTCCGGACACCTCCTTCGGCATGACGTACGCAGTCGTCGCCCCCGAGCACCCAGTGGTCGACGAGCTGACCACGCCGGAGTACGCCGCCGCGGTGGCCGACCTGCGGGCCCGCGCCGCGGCGTCCACCGACATCGAGCGCCTGTCCGAGTCCAGCTCGGCCGGCCTGGCCAAGCGCGGCGCGTTCACGGGCTCGTCGGTCGTCAACCCCTTCACCGGCTCGCCGGTGCCGGTCTACGTCGCCGACTACGTGCTGATGGGCTACGGCACGGGGGCGATCATGGCCGTGCCCGCCGAGGACACCCGGGACTGGGACTTCGCCCGGGCCTACGGCCTTCCGTTCGTGCGGACGGTGCAGCCTCCCGAGGGCTGGGACGAGCACGGCGGTCCGGACGGTGGGCCGGGCGGCGCGTACACGGGCCCGGGTGAGAAGATCAACAGTGCCTGGCTCGACGGCCTGGACATCCCGACCGCCAAGGAGCGCGCCACCGAGTGGCTCGAGGAGCAGGGCATCGGGGTCCGCAAGGTCAACTACCGGCTGCGCGACTGGCTGGTGTCGCGCCAGAGGTTCTGGGGTTGCCCGATTCCGATCGTCTACTGCGCCGACCACGGCATGGTGCCGGTGCCGCAGGACCAGCTGCCGGTGCTCGCCCCCGACGACGTCGAGTTCCTGCCGACCGGTGAGTCGCCGCTCGCCACCCATCCGGGGTTCCTGAACACGACGTGCCCGATCTGCGGCGGTCCAGCCACCCGGGAGACCGACACGATGGACACGTTCGTCGACTCCTCCTGGTACTTCCTCCGCTTCACCGACCCGTGGACCCCGGACGCCCCGTTCGACAAGGACATCGCCCGCCACTGGATGCCCGTCGACCAGTACATCGGGGGCATCGAGCACGCCATCCTCCATCTCCTCTATGCCCGGTTCTTCACCAAGGCACTGGCCGATGTGGGACTTGCCCCCGAAGGACTGCGCGAGCCGTTCGCCCGCCTGTTCACCCAGGGGATGATCCGGATGGACGGCAAGAAGATGTCGAAGTCCAAGGGCAACCTGGTGGCGCCGTCGAGCTACCTCACGACGGTCGGGGCCGACGCCCTGCGACTGTTCCACCTGTTCGTCGGCCCGCCTGCCGACGACGTCGACTGGTCGGCTCAGACCGACTCGGTCATCGAGGGCTGTGCGCGGTACCTCGACCGGGTCTGGCGCCTCGCCGTGCCCGACGGGCCCCGCCCGGCAGGCGACGGGACGGTGGAGCCGGGGGAGGTCGACCTGGCTATCCGCCGAGCCACCCACAAGCTGATCGACCGGGTGTCGCGCGACTACGAGCGCTGGTCCTACAACACCGCGGTCGCCGCCTGCATGGAGTTCGTCAACCTGCTCGCCCCCTACGCCAAGTCCGGGGGGCGGGCCGACGTCGTCGACGAGGCCGTCGACACGCTCCTCCTCCTGCTCGCCCCGATGACCCCGCACCTGGCCGCCGAGGCCTGGGAACGACGCCACGGCGACCACATCCACCTGATGAAGTGGCCGGTGGCCGATCCGGCGTTGCTGGTGGAGGACACCGTGACCATGGTCGTCCAGGTCAACGGCAAGGTGCGCGACCGGATCGAGGTCGCTCCCGACGTGTCCGAGGAGGAGGCCGAGCGACTGGCCCTGGCGTCGCCCCCGGTCATCGAGGCGCTCGCGGGCGGCACAGCCAGGCGGGTGATCGTGCGGCCGCCCAAGCTGGTCAACGTCGTCGTCTGACGTCAGGCGTGGCACGGGCATGACGACCGGGGCGACCGACGAAGCGATCCGCCGCCGCCGGCTGCGGTCGCAGTTGCTGTCGGGGCCACGGGCTGTGTCGCCCGAGGAGGTCGTCGGCCACCTGCTGGCCGTGCAGGCCCAGGACGGCCGAGGGTTCCGACCGGTGGCGGCGCCGGCCGGCGTCCGGATCAGGACCGGAAGCCGGCCAGGACCCCGGACCAGCGCGCTGTGCTGATGCCCGAAGGTGCGTAGACGTTGAACCGGTCGACGAGGTCGCCGTACCGGGCCCGGACCTCGGTCGCGATGGTGTCGAGCTCGCCGACCACGGCGAACGCGTTGAGCACGTCGTCGTCGATCAGGTCGGCCATGGCATCCCACTCGCCCCGCTTGGAGAGCGTGTTGAGCTCCTTCTGCAGATCACCCCAGCCGTGGAGGTCGAGCACCGGTCGGTAGGCCGGGGTCGAGCCGTAGAAGGCGAGTTGCTTGCGTGTCGCCGACGCTGCGGCCGCCATCGACTCCTCGTCGACCCCTGTCACCACCATGCCGGGGAACGAGACCTGGAACGCCGAGCGGTCACGCCCGCTCGTGGCGAGGCCCCGTCCGAGGGCGGGCAGGGTCACCTCACGGAGGTACTTCTCGGTCGTGAAGGCATGGGCCAGGAGCCCGTCGGCCACCTCGCCGGCCACCTCGGTCATGAGACTGCCCACGCCGGCCAGGAAGATCGGCGGATTGCCGTAGGGGTTGGGACCCGGGTCGAACATGGGGGTCATCAGGGTGTGGCGGTAGTACTCGCCACGGAAGGCCAGCCGGCTCCCGTCGGCCCACGAGGCCCAGATGGCGCGGATGGCCAGGATCAGCTCCCGCATCCGGGGTGCGGGGTGCGACCACGGCATCGAAAAGCGCTTCTCGATGTGGGGCTTGATCTGGGACCCGAGGCCGAGCATGAACCGTCCCTCCGACACCGTCTGGAGGTCGTTGGCGGTCACGGCGAGCGTCATCGGGTTGCGGGCGAACGCCACGGCGATCCCGGTCCCGACCTGGATCCGTTCGGTGTGCTCGGCAGCGAGGACCAGTGGGAGGAACGGGTCGTGGCTGACCTCGGCCGACCAGATCCCGTCGTAACCGGCGGCCTCGGCGGCCACTGCGTGGGCCACCACGCCCGAAGGATCGAATCCGATGGTCCCGTCGACGAGCATGGGCCACGGTAGCAATGCCGCCCGTCGTCCATCCGCGGCGTGCGATGTCTCCCGGTCCTGTGATGCTCGGTAGTTGCGCAACCACACTCCGTGGCATCACAATTGGGGCGTGACGACGAACGGCAACGGGACGACATCGCCGCGCCCGGTCCCCGAGTTCGGTACCGGGTCCGGGGACGAGGTCCCGGCGGTGACGGATGACGAACGCAACCGGTTCGGCACACTGCTCGACGCAGCCGCCGAGCGCGGGCTGCTGTCACCGACCGACTACCAGGCCCGCCTGGTCGAGGTGGCGGAGGCCACGTCGGTCGCCGAGTTGCAGCGCATCGTCACCGAGCTCCCGGCGTTCGGCGTCCACGCCGGTGCCGGAACGCCCGGGCCGGCCACCGCTTCCGGCTCGACCACCAGTCGGATGACCCCCGGCGGTGCCCCCTCCGCTCCGGACCTCGACGCCATCCTGTGGGCCGGTCGCACTCAGGCGGTGGCCCGCCGCACTCGCGGCAATCACTGGTGGGTGCTGGTGCTCGTCGTGGCCGTCCTGCTGGTCGCCCTCGTGGCGTTGGGCCTGGTCGCCGCCCACCTGTCCCACACCCACGGCGCGGGCACCTCGTCCGCCGTGGTCGGTGGGGTCAGTCCCCTTCGCCTCTGAGGAACTGCTCCAACTCCTCGGCGATCTCGTCGCCGCTCGGCAGGTCGGAGGCGAACCCCAACGGAGTGCCCTCCTCGGAGTCGATGGCCGCCTCCAATCGCCGGACCATCTCGATGTGGTCGGGATTGGCGCCGATCAACTCGTCCACCTGGGTGCGGGACGCCTCACCGGCCGTGCGCAGCTCCACGGTGTCGAGCACGGTGCCCGTCACCGCGCACAGCCCCTCGATGAGGGCGGCACTGGCCTCGGGGTAGGGCATGGCCGAGACGTAGTGGGGCACCCGGGCCCACAGTCCGATGACGGGTACGCCGGCCTCTCCCAGGGCGACCTCGAGCGCGGCCTGGACGCCGGCGGGCACCTCCAGGGTGCCGTGCACCGTGCCGATCCGGCCGGCCAGGTCGGACGACTCGGGAGGCACCGTGGACGCCAGCCGCACCGGGCGGGTGTGGGGCGTCGGGGCGGGAAAGGCGCCGAGGCCGACCACGGTGCGTACGCCGAGCAGCCGAGCGAGGCCGACGACGGCCCGGATG
The DNA here is from genome assembly GCA_003164095.1 of Acidimicrobiaceae bacterium. GTDB lineage: Bacteria > Actinomycetota > Acidimicrobiia > Acidimicrobiales > RAAP-2 > Bog-756. The sequence continues at coordinate 6,452 of PLRX01000146.1, forward strand.
AAGGTGGGCCAGCAGAAGTCCGGCTCGGGGCCGGTCAGGTAGAGGATGTCGGCGCCCACCCGGTCCTTGCCGGCTAGGAGGCGGATGGTCGGCCACGTCAGCTCCGTGGTGACGCCGTCCTCGAGGCGGGCGATCGGCCTCCGGGCGCGCTGGTCGATCAGCGGCTCGGTGTCGAAGGTCGCGACCACGGCAGTGGGGGAACCGGTGAGCAGGTGGGCGATGGCCGCCGAGGCGCCCATGCCGGCGTCGACCCATCCCTCGAGGGCGACGACCATGACCGGACGGTCGAGGCGGATGCCCGACGGATCGCCCCAGCCGGGCTCGAGGGAGTAGAGGTCCTGGGGCTCGTAGCGGCTCACAGAGCCTCCACGTCGGCCAGCGCACGCTCGCCGAGGCGCACCACGGTGTCGGCAAACTGGTCCACCCCGCTGCGGTCGCCCGCCGCCGCGCCGCCGGCGTAGCGGACGTAGACGCCCTGGAGGATGCAGGCCAGCTTCCAGATGCCGAAGGCGCAGTAGTAGGGGACGTGCGAGACGTCGAGCCCGCTCGCCGCTGCATACCGCTCGGTCAGCTCGACCCTCGTGGCGAATCCGGGCAGTGCCGTCGGGGCGACGCCGAGCACCGAGTGCTCGTTCTCGCCGGCTTCGGCCCAGTAGACGAGCAGGAGGCCGAGATCGGCCAGCGGGTCGCCCAGCGTGCAGATCTCCCAGTCGAGGATGGCGATCACGTTGCCCTCGTCGTCGAGCACCGTGTTGTCGAGCCGGTAGTCGCCGTGCACGATCGCCACTCCCTGCTGCTCGGGGATCTTGGCCGACAGTTCCTCCCACGCCCGGTCGATGACGGACGGGCCGGGTGCCCCGTCGAGGGTGGACTGCTCGAACTGGCCGTGCCACCGCTTGAGCTGGCGGGCGATGTATCCCTCGCGCCGCGCGAAGTCGCCGAGACCGACGGCGTCCACGTCGACGGCGTGGAGGCGGGCCAGGGTGTCGACGAGTGAGCTGCTGGCCTGGGTCCGGACGGCCTCGGACACGGCGGACGACGCCCGCTCGTCCCGGAGGATGTGGCCGTCCACGAACGACATCACGTAGAAGGGCGCGCCGTTCACCTCGGTGTCGGTGCACAAGCCGAGCGTGCGGGGGACGGGCACGTCGGTCGACTGCAGTGCGCTGATCACGGTGTGCTCGCGGGCCATGTCGTGGGCGGTGGCCAGGACGTGGCTGACCGGAGGGCGCCGGAGCGCGTAGGCATGTCCGGCGGCGTCGGTGACCCGGTAGGTCAGGTTGGACCGACCGCCGGCGATGAGCTCGAACCCGTACGGGGGCACCGATCCGGCCACGTTGGCGGCGAGCCAGGCGGAGACGGGTTCCCGGTCGATACCCTCCACGTCCGGCTCGGCGGTCGACGGGGTCGCAGTGGTGTCCGGTGCGGCGTCCATGCCCCGACGCTACCCGCGCCGCCGCCCCCGCCCGGCCCCGGGGGCCGGTCCCGACCCGTTGCCCGGTAACGTCGGAGACCATGGTCGACGTCACCGATGCCACATTCGAGGAGGCGGTGCTCAAGCGCTCCTTCGAGGTCCCCGTGGTGGTGGACCTCTGGGCGCCCTGGTGCGGCCCGTGCACGACGCTCGGTCCGCTACTGGAGCAGGCGGTGGCCGACACGGACGGCGCGGTCGAGCTGGCCAAGGTGAACGTGGACGAGAACCCGACCGTGTCGGCCAGCTTCCGGGCGCAGTCGATCCCGGCCGTGTTCGCCGTGCGGGACGGTGCGGTCGTGGACCAGTTCATCGGCGCCCGGCCAGACGCAGAGGTGCGGGCGTTCGTGGAGGCCCTGGCCCCCGCCCGGTCCGAGGCGGACCTTCTTGCGGCAGCGGGCGCGGATGCCGGTGCCGAGGAGCCGCTGCGGCGGGCGCTCCAGCTCGAGCCCGACCACCCGGTGGCCGTGCCGGCGCTGGCGGCGCTACTGATCGCCCGGGGTGCCACCGAGGAGGCGGTCACCCTGCTCGGCCGTGTCCCCGAGACGGCGGACACCAGGCGCCTGTTGGCCGAGGCGCGACTTGCCGAGCGGGACGACGTGGCCGGTACCGACGTCACGACCCTGCTGGACGGGCTGCTCGAGCGTGTCAAGGACGACCCGGATGCCCGTCAGGAGTTCCTCGATCTCCTCGAGACGCTGGGACCGGACGACCCCCGCACCCTGCAGTACCGCAAGTCGTTGTCGTCGCGGTTGTTCTGACCCCGGTCCCGCCCCGGGGGTCCCGGCTCCTGTCGCTCGGGCCTCCGGTAGCGTCACCACCGTGCGCGCCACCACCCTCCGGCTCGGGAACCGGAACGTCGACATCGAGCACCGGCCGGTGGTGATGGGCATCCTCGACCTGCCGTTCCGGGCTGTCGCCGGCGGTCCGGCGCTCGACGACCTGGTCCGCCGGGCCGAGGCCCTGGTCGGAGAGGGCGCCGACCTCCTCGATGTGGGCACGTCCGGATGCGCCGACGGTGCCGGTCTCCCCGCCGGCACCGGCACCGACCCGGCCGAGGGTGAGGAGCTCGAGTCGGTGGTCCGGGCGCTCGAAGCCCTCGCTGATCGGTTCGACGTGACGCTGTCGGTCGCCACCTCCCGTGCGACGGTGGCACGGGCCGCCTTCGCAGCCGGAGCCACCGTGGGGAACGACGCGAGCGGGTTCGCCGATCCCGAGTACCTGGCGGTCGCCGCCGGGTGCGGGGCCACGGTGGTCGCCGGCCATCCGGGACAGGTCGGGGGCCCGCCAGGCGCCGACGCCGACGGGGCGGTAGGTGCGGTACGGGACTTCCTGGTCGAGTGCATCGGGCGGGCCGGTGCCGCCGGGCTCACGCCGGACCGGATCGTGCTCGATGCCGGCCTCGGGCGTGGCAAGACACCCCAGCAGGCGGTCGCTCTGCTGCGGGCGTCGGACCAGTTCGCCGACCTGGGCCATGCGCTGCTCCTGTCCGTCTCCGACGCGACGTTCGCCGATGGTGCACCCGGGCTGACGGACGGCCCGTGTGCCGGTGCAGTGTCACTCGGCGCGACCTCGCTGGGCGGCGTCCTCGGATGCCGGGTGGTCCGGGCGCACGATGTCGCTGCCCACCGCCAGGCCTGCGCCGTCCTGGCCGCCGTCAACGGGAAGGTGCGGAGATGAGCGCGACCACGACCACCGACCATCGGCCTGCGTACCTCGTGAAGGGGCCTGATCCGTCACTCGTGGCACAGGCCGCCCACGCACTCGTCGAGCGACTGGTCGACGGAGGCGACCCGTCGATGATGGTGGAGGAGTTCGGCGGTCCCGGAGTGGACCAGTTCGACGTCGGTGCCGTCATCGACGCGTGCACGACACCGCCGTTCCTGGTGGACCGCCGGGTGGTCGTGGTCCGTGAGGCCGGACAGATCGGGACTGCCGATGCCAAGCGCCTCGTCGCCTACCTGGCCGACCCGCTCGACACCACGGCGCTGGTGCTCATCGCCGGAGGCGGTGCGCTGGCCCAGGCGTTGACCAAGGCGGTCGGGGCCACGGGCGAGGTCGTCGACACGTCCGTCGGGACCGGCAAGGCGAGGTCGCAATGGCTGACCGATCACCTCCGGGGTGGTCCGGTCCGTCTCGACGGGCCGGCGCAGGGCCGGCTGGGCGAGCACCTCGGTTCGGACATGGGCCGACTGGCCGGTCTACTCGACACCCTCGCCGCCGCCTACGGCCAGGGCGCCACGGTCACGGCCGATGACCTCGAGCCGTTCCTCGGCGAGGCCGGGTCGCTGGCACCGTGGGACCTGACGGACGCCGTCGATGCCGGACGGACGGCTCCTGCGCTCGAGGTGCTCCACCGGATGCTGACTGCGGGGGAGTCGCACCCGCTCGTGATCCTGGCCCTGCTCCACAAGCACTACCGCCAGATGCTGCGGCTCGACGGCTCAGGGGTCACGTCACCCGAGCAGGCCGCCGAGGTGCTGGGGATCAAGAGTGCCTTCCCGGCCAAGAAGGCGCTGGCTCAGGCCAACCGGATGGGGAGTGCCCGTATCGCCCGGGCGGTGCAGCTGCTCGCCGAGGCCGACCTCGATCTGCGTGGCACGACCGGTCTGTCGGGCGAACTGGTGATGGAGGTGCTGGTGGCCCGACTCAGCCGCCTGGTGCGCCAGCGCTGACAGGTGTCGTCGCCCGGTGGGTCAGTCGGTGGTCGGGTCCCGGGACTCGACGCCGGCGTCGTAGACGTTCTCGGTCCAGTTGGCGCCGTCCCAGTAGCGGTACTGGTGCCGACCGGTGGGGTCGTTCATCCAGCGGGCGGCCAGGGTGGCCATCGGAGCGGTGGACGTGCCGGACCCGGCGATCGGTGCCACGGCCATGGGCTTCGGGCGGAAGATCTCCGGTGAGGACGTTCCCGCCCGGGGCGCGGCCAGGGTGGTGAGCGCACCTCCGGCCGATGGAGCCGGTCCCGAGGCTCCGGATGGCCCGGCAGGGACGACGGGGCTGCCCGCCGTCCGGACTGCGACGCCTGCCGGCGATCCGGGCCTGTCGAGCGGTGCCTCGTCGAGGGATTCGCGCTGGCGCGGGTTGTAGGGGCGGTGGGCGCTGCCCGGTATGTGGAGGTCGGGTGCCGGTGCCGGGTCGTGGACGATCTCGGTGGCGACCGGCCCGGCGGGTGTCATGGCCCCCCGCTCGAAGAAGCTGGCCGCGGCCCCCACCGACAGGACGTCCGGGTCGTCGAAGAATCCACTGCCGGGGACCGATCCACCCGTCGGCACCTGGGCCGGCGCCGGGTCCGGTGCCGTCTCGCCGACAGAGGTGGTGGCGCGGATGGGCCGGGAGACAGCCTCGCCGAAGCTGCCGCGCATCGTGGGCAATGACAGGACACCGATGGCGGCGTCGTTGTCGGCGACGGTGTCGGCCCGGTCGGCGAACCGCTCGAAGGGGAGTGTGGCGGCGCGTCCGCTGGAGGTCACGGCGACCACCTTGGGACGGGCCCCGAAGCAGTAGATGGCCAGGCCGACGACCGGCAGGACGATCACCAGCGCGAGGCAGAGGAGCCGCGGCTCGCCGGCCGCCTTCCATGCCCAGCTGGGCTTGCGGAGGATATCGACGACGCCGATGAGCATGGCGGCGACGACGAGGCCGATCGCCCCGCCGACGACCTGGGTGAGCACGCCGGTCATGGCTGGCACCCCTCGGTGGTGGCCTGCTGTCGTCGGGGTGTGTCCGACCGGTCGGGTCGGCCGAAGGGCGCGACCTCCCGCTTCGTGATCCCCTGCCCCATGATCCCGTGCCCCATGCGGTCCACCTGCGCTTCCTGTGGTGTGATTGCCACGTTAAGTGTTAACGACAACACTCATAGTAGTCAAGTGACCTGTATGTCAGTTGTCTGCACCGTGTACATCGGCACCCCGGATCGTCGACTTCAGCGGAGATCGTCGACCGGTTCGACCCAGCGCTCCCGGGCGCGGGGCGTGAGCCAGCAGCCCACCCGGGTCGTCCGGAGGTCAGCGGAAGTCGCGTGACCCCGGCACGGGCCCGAGGGGGAGCGGCTCGAACCGTTCGGCTACGAGGGTCATCGACCCCTCGGACCGCTCCACCCGACCCCGCACCAGGAGGGCCGGGCAGGCCCGGGCCACGGGCTTCCACCGGACCCATGCCCCGCGCGAGCAGACGATGTTGACCATCCCGGTCTCGTCCTCCAGATTGAGGAACACCGCACCGTGGGCGCTCTCGGGAGCCTGCCGGTGGGTGACCACGCCGCCGACGGTCACCCGGTCGCCGGCCGGCCGGCCGGCCAGTGCGGCGGCCCGCACCACTCCACGCCGGTCCAGCCCACCCCGGGCCAGTTCCATGGCGGTGGTGTCGGGCGCCATGCCGAGTGACCACAGGTCGTCAGCCACCTCCTCCCACGCGGTGGCCGCCGGGAGCGGCGGCGGCTCGGCCCCGGTGACCACGCCCGGGAGCCGGTCGGCCGTGGCCTGGGAGGCCGCCCCGGCCCCCCACACGAGCGACCGCCGCCCCGCGCTGCCGCCGCGGGCCCTCCGCCCGAGACCGTCGAGGGCGCCCGCGGTAGCCAGTGCCTCGAGCTGTGTCCGGGAGGCCCCGGCCCGGCGCACCAGGTCCTCCATGCCCGACCACGGCGCCCCCTCCTCGATCCGGGCGGCGGTGTCCGAGCTGATGCTGCGCACCGAGGACAGGCCGAGCCGTACCGCCGTGGCCTCCGGTGGGGTGGGACCGGCGCCGTCCACCGGCTCGAGGGACGCGTCGGCCCGCCCGAGGTTGACGTCCGGGCGCCGCACCACCACCCCGTGGCGTTTGGCGTCGGCCACCAGGCTCTGGGGCGACCAGAAGCCCATGGGCTGGGCGTTGAGTAGCCCGGCGGTGAAGGCGGGGGGGTAGTGCACCTTGCACCACGCGGTGGCGTAGACCAGGTGGGCGAAGGCGACCGAGTGGCTCTCGGGGAAGCCGAAGTTCGCGAAGGCGGCCAGTGCCGTGTACACCTGCTCGGACACCGCCTCGGACACACCCCGTGCAGCCATGCCGGCAAAGAGCCGGTCGCGCAGGGCGGCCATCCGCTCGCCCGACCGCTTGGCGCTCATGGCCTGGCGCAGCTCATCCGCTTCGGTGGGGGAGAACCCGGCCACGTCGATGGCGATCTGCATGAGCTGTTCCTGGAAGAGCGGCACCCCGAGCGTGCGCTCCAGGGCCGGCTGCATCAGCGGGTGGAGGTAGGTCACGGGCTCGGTCCCGTTGCGGCGCCGGATATAGGGGTGGACGGCGTTGCCCTGGATCGGCCCGGGCCGGATGAGGGCGACCTCGATGGCCAGGTCGTAGAAGCAGCGGGGCTGCACCCGGGGCAACGTGTTCATCTGGGCCCGCGACTCGACCTGGAACACGCCGACCGTGTCGGCCCGGCACAGCAGGTCGTAGACCTCGTCCTCCTGCTCGAGGCGGGCCAGGTCGACGGTGTCCCCGTGGAAGTCGGCCACCAGGTCGACCATGTGGTGGAGGGCGGTCAGCATACCCAGGCCGAGCAGGTCGAACTTGACCAGGCCGGCCGCCGCGCAGTCGTCCTTGTCCCACTGCAGCACGCTGCGGCCCGGCATCCGGCCCCACTCCACCGGGCAGACCTCGACCACCGGTCGGTCGCAGATGACCATGCCCCCCGAGTGGATGCCGAGGTGGCGGGGGAAGCCGAGCAGCTCCGAGGCCAGCTGCTGCACGAGCGGTGGCAGGTCGTCGCGCTCGCCCAACGGCTGACCGCGCTCGGTCGACCCCGACCAGGCGTCGGCCTCCTCGGTGGTGTGTCCGAGGGCCTTGCCCACGTCGCGCAGCGCGGAGCGTGAGCGGTAGGTGATGACGTTGGCCACCTGGGCGGCGTGCAGACGCCCGTAGCGCTCGTAGACGTACTGGATGACCTCCTCGCGTCGGCCCGACTCGATGTCGACATCGATGTCCGGGGGGCCGTCGCGGGCCGGCGACAGGAACCGCTCGAAGAGCAGGCCGAGCGAGACGGCGTCGACGTTGGTGATGCCGAGCGCGTAGCAGACGGCCGACGTGGCGGCCGAGCCCCGACCCTGGCAGAAGATGTCCTGGCGCTTGCAGAACTGGACGATGTCCCACACGGTCAGGAAGTACCCCGGGAACCCGAGGGCGCCGATCACCCCGAGCTCGTGGCCGATCTGCGCGTAGGCGCCGGGCACCCGCTCGGATCCCCGTGGCCCGTAGCGCTCGGCCGCCCCCCGCCGGGTCAGCTCGGCCAGCCAGGTCTGTTCGGTGTGGCCCTCGGGCACGGGGAAGTCGGGGAGCCGGGGGGCCACCAGGCGGAGGTCGAAGGCACACTCGCCGGCCAGCTCGCCGGCCCGCTCGACGGCCCCCGGCCACCGGGTGAACCGCCGGAGCTGCTCGGCCTCGCCCCGCAGGCAGGCGGTTGCCGAGGACGGCAGCCAGCCCTCCAGGTCCTCGAGCGTCCGCCGGGCCCGCACGGCCGAGAGCGTGGTGGCCAGGGGGAACCGGGCCGGGGTGGCGTAGTGGACGTTGTTGGTGGCGACCGGCGACACCCCCCGACCGGCGGCCAGCACGGCCAGGGCATCGTTGCGAGGACCGTCGATGGGCGTGCCGTGGTCCCACAGCTCGACGGCCAGCTGCTCGGCGCCGAAGCGGTCGATCAGGTGGTCCAGGGCCCGGGCGGCGGCGGCCGGCCCCTCGTCGGTCAGGGCTGAGGCCAGCGGCCCCTTGCGGCACCCGGTCAGGATCTGCCAATGGCCGCCGTGGCGGTCGGCCAGGGCGTCGAGGGTGAGGACGGGCCGGCCTTTCTCGCCGCCCTCCAGGTGGGCCTCGGCGATGGCCCGGCTGAGCCGGGCGTAGCCCTCGGGGTCGCGGGCCAGCACCACCAGGTGGGTCCCGTCCGGGTCGGGCATCCCGGTGCGCAGGTGGGGGCCGTCGCTGTCGGACAGGGTGAGCTCGGCGCCGAACACGGTGGGCAGGCCGAACGCGCGGGCCGCCACCGCGAACCGCACCGCCCCGTAGAGCCCGTTGTGGTCGGTGAGGGCCACGGCCGACAGGCCGAGGCGGACCGCCTCGGCGGCCAGCTCCTCGGGGTGGCTGGCGCCGTCGAGGAAGGAGAAGTTGGAGTGGGCGTGGAGCTCTGCGTAGGGCATCGTGGTTCCGGTCGCGTCAGTCGTAGGTCGCCTCGACCCACCACCGGCCGCGCTCGGCCAGGAGGAGGTGGGCCGACCGTGCGGTGACCGCCTGCAGCCGGGCGGCCCGCCGTCGCGACCGCGACCACCAGCGCTCGTCGGCCGGCCATGGTCCTGCCCATCCGGACAACGGCTCCCACGGGCCACCCTCCACCGACAGCCGGTCGGGGGTCGTGGTCAGCAGTCCCCTGGCCGACACCCGCACGGACTCCCCCCGGGTGTCGGCCAGGTCCGCCCGGACCGGGTCGGGGTGGACCACGGCCGGGGCTGGCGGGGGGATCCGACCGGGCCACGGGGCGCCGGGCTCCGGCACGGGACGCGCACCGCCGCCACCCCCCGGCCACCCCCCGGTGGTCCAGGTGACGAGACGGGACCGCTCGGCCGGGCTCCGCCCTCCCTGGAGGTGGGCGGTCACCACGCCGTCCGGTCCGAGGAGCTCCTGGGTGGCGACCAGGCACCGGGCGGCCCGGGCGTCGGCATCACTGACGCCGCCCCAGAACCCGGGCTCGGCCACCACCGGCGCGTCGGGCGCGCCATCGGTGCCGAGCAGGCGGGAGATCCGGGGCTGGCGGAGATCGGCCAGCTCGCCACTGCGACCGCCGGCCACCCGGTGACCATGGGCGCCGTCGGCGCCGAACCGACCGAGGATGTCGGCATCGGGCAGTGCTGCGAACTCGCCGAGGGTTCGGACACCCAGGCGGTCGAGCAGCTCGGCCAGGTCCGGCTGGCCGAGGATGGCCACCGGCAGGGGGGCCAGGAACGCCGGTGTCCTCCCGGCGGGGACGACCACTCCCCGGCGGGCGGCCAGCACGGCGGCGAACAGCCCGTCGGCGATGCCGACCTCGGCCGGGGCGACCCCGGACGCCGCCTCGTGGACCAGGTCGACCAGAGCCTCCTCGCCCCCGAAGTAGCGGGCCGGCCCCCGGGCCGGCAGCGAGCAGATGCCGGGGCGGACCGGGGTCACCCAGGGGCAGTACGCCTCGACGGCGGCGAGCACCTCGGCGAAGGTGCGCAGCCCCGCCCCGCCCTCGTCCTCCACCAGGAGCCCGGGGCACCGCACGACCAGGAGGCGGTCCACCTCAGCCCCTCGTCCCGGCGTGCCCGGCCGTGGAGGCGGTCCCGTCGGCGTCGGGCAACCACAGAGCGCGGCGGGTCGGCCGGGCCGCCGACCGGCGCCCGGTTGCGGTGACCGTCATCCGTCTGCGGCGGAGGTGCCCCTCGCCGCCGTCGGTCCCCACCCAGGTGGCGTCGTCGATCCGCAGCTGCAGGTCGGCCGGCTCCGGCCACCCGGCCCGCCCCGGGACCACCACCAGGACGGCCCGCCGCTCACGGGCCCGGGCCACCAGGCGCCGGGCCATGTCCCGGCGGGGGGGGAACGGCGGGCACAGCACGACCAGGTCGACACCCTCGAGCACGGCGGCCGTGGCCTCGGCCCATGCCGGCCCGGGCCGGGGGAGGAGGGCCAGGCGCCCGAGGTCGACGCCGAGATCGCTGGCGGCCACTGCTCCGAGGCCGGGGTGGCCGACCAGCGCGCACCACGACCCGGAGGCCGAGGCCGCGGCCACCAGGGCCAGGGCCATGCTGAGGGCACCGTCGTCGCCGGGGCCCCCGACGGTCAGGGTGCTCCCGCGCCGCAGTGCCCCGTCGGGCAGCAGGTCGGCCAGCGCCGGGACGACCGGCAGGAGTCGGGTGCGGCTGGCGGACACCGGCCGGGTGCGCTCGGCCAGGGCGGCCAGGGCGGCGAGGGCGGCCGGGTCCCGCTCCCGGGAGAGCCGTCGACCCGGCGCAGATACGAACATACGTTCGATAGTACCGAGAGGCTGCGCCGGCGGCCAACGCGATCCGGGTCGCCCCGGCAGACGCCGCGCCGGTGTGGTTGTCTGTGGCGATGGACTACCGCACCCTCGGGACCACCGGCATACAGGTCAGCCAGCTCTGCCTCGGCACGATGATGTTCGGTGCGTGGGGCAACCCGGACCACGACGACTCGATCCGCATCATCCACCGGGCCGTCGACGCCGGGATCAACTTCGTCGACACCGCCGACATGTACTCCTTCGGCGAGTCCGAGGTCATCGTGGGCAAGGCGCTGAAGGGCCTCGACCGCGACGGCATCGTACTCGCCACCAAGGTGCACGGCGCCATGTCCGGGGACCCGAACTCCCAGGGCAACTCGCGCCGATGGGTGATCGCCGAGTGCGAGCACAGCCTGAGGCGCCTCGACACCGACTACATCGACCTCTACCAGATCCACCGGCCGTCGCCCGAGACCGACATCGACGACACACTCGCCGCGCTGAGCGACCTGGTCCACGCCGGCAAGATCCGCTACGCCGGCTGCTCGACGTTCCCGGCCCACCAGGTGGTCGAGTCGCACTGGGTGGCCGAACGCCGGGGACGCGAGCGGTTCCGGACAGAGCAGCCCCAGTACTCGATCCTCGCCCGCGGCATCGAGGCCGACCTGCTGCCGGTCTGCCAGCAGTACGGGATGGGCGTGCTCAGCTGGAGCCCGCTGGCCGGGGGCTGGCTGTCCGGAGCATTCGGCGAGGGCAAGCAGAACACCTCCCGACGCTCAGCCATGCTGCCGGACCGCTACGACCTGTCACTGCCCGTGAACCAGGCCAAGCTGGCCGCGGTCGTCGAACTCGAGAAGGTGGCTGACGAGGCCGGGCACTCGCTCCTCGAGCTCGCTCTGGCCTTCGTGCAGGCCCACCCGGCCGTCACCTGCCCGATCATCGGGCCGCGCACCATGGAGCAGCTCGAGTCCCAGCTGGTCACCGCCGACGTCACCCTCGGCGACGACGTGCTCGACCGGATCGACGGCATCGCACCGCCCGGACAGAACGTCGGTGGCGCGGATCCGGGCTGGGCACCCCCTTCGGTGACGGACGCAGCACTGCGCCGGCGATAGCCCGTCGTCGGTCGTTCCCGAGCGGGCCGGCGGGCCGTTCCGTGCCCACCCGCCGACGCGGTCCCCGACTCAGGGGCGATGGCGCCGGTTGCGTTCCCGGCGGCCCTCCCGGTCGGCGGCCGCTCGGGCCTCGACGTGGGCGACGTGGCCGGCGAGGTAGGCCAGGTAGTCGCGCCGCCGTGCAGGGTCCAGGTCGCCGCCGGCCACCGCCCGGTCGAGGGCGCACCCCGGCGTCCCGTCGTGGGCGCAGTCCGAGAACCGGCACTCCTCGGCCAGCTCGTCCATGTCGGGAAAGGGAGACGGGCCCTCCTCCTCGTCGGGGTCGTCCCAGGTGGAGGCGGCCCGGATGCCCGGGGTGTCGATGATCGCGCCGCCACCGGGGAGCGGCAGCAGCTCCCTCCGGGTCGTGGTGTGGCGCCCCTCGCCGGTACGGCCCACATCGGCCGTCTCCTGGGCGTCGGCACCGAGCAGGACGTTGGTCAGCGTCGACTTGCCCGCCCCCGACGCCCCGAGCAGCACCACGGTGCGGGCCGTGGTGAGCTCGCGCAACCGATCGAGTCCCTCGCCCGTGACGGCACTGGTGGTAACCACCTCGACCCCCTCGAGCTCGTCGCCGAGCTCGACGAGGAGTCCCTCGCCGGAGTCGGACGTGTCGACCTTGGAGAGGACCAGGACCGGCACCGCACCCGAATCACGGGCCAGGGCCAGCATGTCCTTGAGACGGGAGCTCCCCACTCGGGTGTCGAGTGCCCAGGTGACCAGCACGACGTCGACGTTGGCAGCCATGTGCTGGGGCTCGTCGCGCCCGGACACCGACCGGCGCACCAGGAGGCTCCGCCGCCCGAGCCGCTGCAGCGAACCGAGCCCGTCCGGCACCAGCCAGTCCCCCACGACGATCTGCGGGCACTCCCGGAGCGGCACACGGCGGGCCTTGCGCGTCCCCTGGAGCGTGGCCCAGCCACGGTCGATGCGGACGACCCGGGCCGCCAGGCCGGGAGCCCAGCCCGCCGCCACGGTCTCCTCCACCCGGGCGCGGTCGAAGCCGATGGCCACGAGGGGGTGGGCTCCCTGATCGTCCGTCGGCGTCACCGGTCCGAGTGTACGGCTACGGACCACCGGCCCCCGGGCTGTCGTGCAGGACACCTCTGCCGCACTCGGAACCACGTGTCCCGGGGGTGTCGGTCAGTCGGTAGGCGGCGCCAGGGCGTCGACCTCGGCCACTTCGTCCGGGGTGAGTACCCAGTCGGCAGCAGCGGCGTTGGCCCGCACCTGCTCGGGCCTGGTTGCCCCGGCGATGACCGAGGCCACCACCGGCTTGGCGGCCAGCCAGGCCAGGGCCAGCTCCAGGACGGAGTGCCCGCGCTCGGCGGCCCAGGCCGTCGCTGCGTCGACGACGTCGAAGTTCCGGTCCGACAGGATGCCGCCCCCACGCTCGCCGAAGTGGACCAGGCGTGTGCCGGCAGGCGCCTCCTCGCCACGGGCGTACTTGCCCGAGAGCATCCCGCTTGCCAGCGGGTAGTAGGGGAGGTAGCCGATGCCGAGCCGCTCGACCTCGGGCACCGTCTCGGCCTCGTCCTCACGCTGGAGCAGGTTCCACTGGTTCTGGACGCTGACGAACCGGGCGCCTCCGGCTGCCGCCTCCTCGGCCTCACGCAACTGGGGGGCGCTGAAGTTGGAGCAGCCGATCTCCCGCACCTTGCCCTCGCGCACGAGTTCGTCGAGCACACCGAGCGTGTCGGCGATGGGCGTCGAGTCGTCGGGACGGTGCAACTGGTAGAGGTCGATCCGGTCGGTGCCCAGCTTCGCCAGGCTCCGCTCGACGGCGGCGCGGACGTACTCGGGGGCGGCCCCGCCCGGACCCCCGTCGACCGGACTCCCGAACTTCGTGCCGATGAGCACGTCGTCGCGTCGGGATCCGAGTGCCGCGGCGAGGCGAGACTCGCTCTCGAGGTAGGAGTCGGCGGTGTCGAAGAAGTTGATGCCGACGTCGAGGGCGGCGTCCACCACCGCGGGCACGGCATCCGCCTCCATGAAGAAGCCGAAGTTGTTCGTCCCGAGGCCGATGACCGAGACGTCGAGCGAGCCGATCCGTCGTGTGTCCATGTACACGTACTACCAGGAGGCGTGCCTCGACGTGTCGTGGTGGTGAGGTAGGCCGGCCGAGCCCGTGCCAGTCTGGGTCGATGATCGCCACGCTCGGGACCGACCGCCTCGTCCTGCGTCCGTTCCGTACCGACGACATGGACGCTCTCGTGGCACTCCAGGCCAAGGAGAGCTTCTGGTGGTACCCGCTGCGCCGGGGCATGACGGACGAGGAGACGGCGGACTTCCTCGCTCGGGTGATCTCGCTGCACGACAACCCTGACCGGCCGGTGTTCCACGCCGTGGTCGAACGGGCCACCGGCGCGCTCATCGGCTGGGCCGGACTGTCGGTGCCGGACTTCCTCCCGGAGCTCCTACCAGCTGTCGAGGTCGGCTGGCGGCTCGGTGTCGGACACCGCGGGAAGGGCTACGCCACCGAAGCCGCGGCGGAAGCACTGCGTTGGGGCTTCGAGGATCTGGGGCTCGGTGAGATCGTGGCGATCTACGAGCCGGAGAACGTGGCCTCCGGGCGGGTCATGGACCGGCTCGGGTTCGCAGCTGGCTCGGCCACGGTGGACCCGAAGCGGGACCTGCCACTACTGGTGAGGACGCTCTCGGCCGACGAGTGGCGCGCGGGGTCCCGCTGACCCCGGCTCGCGGTCACCCGAGCACGAAGTCGTCGAGGTCGGGTGACCGGGTCCACGTCCAGTAGTCGACCAGTCGCCACGGGCTCAGCACGTGGATCTCCCCGGCCGAGTTCTTGAAGAACGAGTGCCTGATCGACGGCTGGGCCCACACCAGGCCCCGGAGCTCGCGCTGTGACCGCTCGTGCCAGTCCTCGTACCGCTCCACGAGAGGCTCCATCGTCCGGTGGCCCCCGGCGATGATCGCCTCGATGCACTGGGTGATGTAGCGCATCTGGCACTCGGAGTGGAAGATCAGGCTGCCACCATGGGCCAGATTCGTTCCCGGGCCGTACATGCAGAAGAAGTTGGGGAACCCGGGCACGATGATCCCGAGGTAGGCGGCCGGCCGCTCCCCCCACAGCTCGCGCAGGTCGACGCCGTCCCGGCCGATGATGGCCATCGGGGCGAGGACCTTCGTGGCCTGGAATCCGGTGGCGTACACGAGTACGTCGGCGGGATACCGCTCGCCGTCCACGGTGACCACCGCGTCGGGCTCGATGTGGTCGATCCCGGTGCGTACCAGCTCGACGTTGTCCCGGGTCAGTGCGCCGAGCCAGGCGCCGTTGTCCTGCAGCGTCCGTTTGCCGGTCGCGGGGTAGTCGGGCACGACCTTGGCGATGAGCTCGGGATCGTCGCCCACCTGACCGACGATCCAGTCGGTGAACATCTGGCGGGTGAGCTCGTTCATCTCGCTGACCGCCGTCTGCTGGTCCGGGTAGTCCGGGTCGACGCGGGCTGCCTCGAGTCCCTTGTCGCAACCCGGCCACAGGATGAGGAAGCGATACCAGCGGCCGTAGAACGGGAGGTGCCGCAACGCCCACCGCACGCCGGGCCCCACGGTGGCGTGGTAGTTCGGGTTGGGGAACATCCACTGGGCCGTCCGCTGGAACACGGTCAGCTGCGCCACGTCCGGGGCGATGGTGGGGGCGATCTGGAAGCCGCTGGCCCCGGCGCCGATCATGGCCACCCGCTTACCGACCAGGTCGACACCGTGGTCCCATCGGGCCGAGTGGAACGCCGGTCCGGCAAACGTGTCGGCACCCTCGATCTCGGGCACGTTCGGCCGGTTGAGCTGGCCCACGGCGGAGATGACGGCCCGTGCCGTCAGCACCTCCTCGGTCCCGTCGACAGCGCGGGTCCGGACGGACCAGGTGGCGCTGTCCTCGTCCCAGGTGGTGCCCAGCACCTCGGTTTCCCACCGGACGTGGGGGCCGATGCCGTGCTTGTCCATCACCGACTGGAAGTAGCGCTGGAGCTCGGGCTGCCGGGCGAAGTACTCGGTCCAGTGATCGCTCGGCTCGAACGAGTAGCAGTAGAAGTGATTACCGACGTCGACACGGGCACCGGGATAGGAGTTCTCCCACCATGTGCCGCCGACACCGGCGTTCTTCTCCACGATGGTGAACGGGATCCCCGCCTCCTGGAGCCGGATGCCGGCCAGAAGGCCGGACTGCCCGCACCCGATCACCACCACCGGGAAGGCCGCCCGGTCGGCCGCGTCGCCGACCGGCTCGACCCGACGGGCGTCGCGACCGTCGAGCTCCATCTCCTCGAGCAGCAGCGGCACGTACTCCTCCGGCACGTCCTCGCAGACCAGCCACGTCATCATCTCGTGGAGCAACTCCGGTGAGATCGGCTCCGGCTCGGGGCAACCGCGGTCCCGGTAGTCGCGGATCACTTCGAGAGCGAGGGCCCGGGCCTCCTCCTTGTCCTCCTCGGTCATGTAGCCCTGGACCTCGTTGAGGAAGAGTCCCGCCGGACGGAGCCGACCCCGGATGATCGACGGGTCGCCCGACATGTGGACGAGGGAGAGCAGGAGGGTCGGAACCGACACGTCGAGGAGCGCCTCGGCGATCTCCTCGTCCGAGGTGTCGAACGGCTCGCCGGCGTGTGGATTGCGCATGTTGTGACCTCTCGTGCAGGTGCCCGGGGCGGTGACCGCCCACCCCCGTGGCGCGGTGTGCCACAGTAGCCAACGGTCCGGCTCGACGACCGGTCCGACGACAGGGGGAACCGTGCGGCACGTGATGATCGAAGGACCGGGGAGAGTAGTGGTGGCGGAGGCACCGGACCCGGCGCCCCCCGGGCCGGACGGCGCCGTGGTGTCGGTCGACGCCACGGCCATCTGCGGTTCGGACATGCACTTCTACGACGGTGACCTGGAACTGGGCATGGCGATTCCCGTCGGTCACGAGTTCCTCGGCACCGTGTTGGAGGTGGGGTCCGAGGTACGTCACATTCGACCGGGCGACCGGGTCCTGACCGCTTCTGTCGCAGGTTGTGGCAGATGTGCCGGTTGCGCCACGGGCGATCCGGTCCGGTGTGTCGAGGGGCCGAAGGTGTTCGGCTCGGGAATGCTTCCCGGTGGCCAGGCCAGTGCGGTGGCCGTGCCTGCAGCCGACTTCCAGATGCTGCGCATTCCGGAGGGAATGGACGACGAGGCAGCCCTGCTGCTGACGGACAATCTCTCCACGGGATGGGCCGGCGCGCAACGGGCCGACGTTCCCCCCGGTGGCACGGTCGCCGTGGTCGGACTCGGCGCCGTCGGCCTCTGTGCGGTGCGTTCGGCGCTCACCCTGGGCGCGGCCAGGGTGCTGGCCGTCGACCCCGTCGAAGGCCGACGGGCGCGGGCGGTCGATTCAGGAGCGGAGGCCGTGGAGGGGCCGACCGTCGAGGCACTGCTGGAGGCGACGGGCGGGCGCGGGGTCGACGCGGTGATCGACGCCGTGGCGAAGGACGTGACACTCGACGCCGCGCTCGCCGCCGTCCGCCCCGGGGGGACGGTGTCGGTCATCGGCGTGCACGACCTCGAGCCCTATCCGCTGCCGGCGCTCATGACGCTGTTCCGGAGCGTCACCCTCCGGATGACCACGGCGCCGGTGCACCGCACCTGGTCCGAGCTGGTGCCGCTCGTCCGGGCCGGTCGGCTGCGCACCGATGGGATCTTCACGCACGAGTTCCCACTGGCGGACGCGGCCGCCGCCTATGCCGCCGTGGCCGAGCGGAGTCCCGAGTGCATCAAGGTGCTGCTCCGGCCCTGAGCCGACGGCACGGCGCACGTCGGGGCTCACCGGCGTCCGAGGTGCCAGACGATCCGGAGCGCCGTCCAGGTGGCGTCGACGGCGCAGACCTTGTTGTCGACCAGGCCCCGTTCCAGCGCGAGGTCACGCACGACATGATCGGTCACGTCGGTGGTGATGCCGGATGACCGCTTCGATCAGGCGATCCAGAGGCCACCCGCGGGCCGGACCATGGCCGCCAGCCGATCGATCCGGCGCTTGAGGTCTTCGGCGCGGGTGACGAAGTCCACCACGACGTCGGCTGAGCCGACGGCCCGACACTGCACGGTGACGCCCGACGGGACGTCGAACTCCAGGTCGTCCGGCGCCCGGAGCAACGCCACCACGGAGCCGGTGCCGATGCCAAGCTTCGTCGCCAGTGGCGTAGTGGTAGTGCCGGCCACGATCCGTGTCCGGCGTCAGCCTGCGGAGCCGCCGGCGACCTCGTAGGACCACAACTCGGAGCCGACCGAGACCGGCCCGCCGTGCGGGGCCGGGCGGTCGGCGCCCGCATGGCCGTGCGCGAACGCGGGGGACTGGACCCACGCGTCGAAGGACGCCTGATCCCGCCAGCGGGTGACGACGAGCCACTGGTTACGGCCGTCAGTGGGCTGGAGCAGCTCGAATCCCTCGAATCCCTCCTGGCCGTCGACTGCCCCGGCGCGTGCGGCAAACCGCGTGGCCAACTCGTCTCCGGCGTCGTCCGGCACGGTGATGGCGTTGATCTTGATGAGGGTCATGTTCCCATCACAGCACATCGACGGTGCGCCCGGACCTCGCCGCGGCCCAGTCGGGGGGCATCCGTTCACACGCCGTTAACTCGGCGAAATACATGAACCGTTCGGGCCCCGCGCGACGGTACGATGAGCGGACCAGAGAGAGGAGGTGGTCCAACTGAGCAATCAACGTTTCGGGACCCTGGAGGTGGCTGGCCGCTGAGGCGGCTCGCTGTACCACCTGGCGAATCCCAGCCAGACACCCACCGGGCGACCTAGCCGGACCGTGGTCCCATCCGGCGCCTCACGGGCCTCCCGGTGTTCATGCAGCAACCTGTACCCGAAGGGCGCCTCTCCGGAGGCGCCCTTCGGCGTTCCAGGACGGCGGACCCACCGGGTCAGGGCCGCATCGTCGTCTCGTCGACATCCAGTGCGGCCCGCACCTCGGCGGCCACCGGTCGGGACACCCTCCGGTGCGCCACCATGCGGTCGAGCTCGTCGCGTTCCAGCTCGATGACCAGGCGCCGCAGCGCGACCTCGGACTCGATCGCCCGGGTCTGCTCCTCCTCGCCGGCTGCAGCACCGTCGCCGGTGACGTCGGCGTCGGCGAGCAATTCGATCCTCCGGTCGACCTGGGCGAGGAGCGCCTCGTAGCCGGTGCGCACCCGCTCGGTCACGCCCTCGGGCGTTCCGGTGACAGCGGCCAACTCGTCGATCCGGGCGAGGGCGAGCACCACCAGTCGCCGACGGGCATCGGCCGCCAGCACTTGGTCCTGCTGTCCCTCGGTGACGAGCCCGAGCCGCCGGATGAGCGGGGGCAGGGTGAGTCCCTGGCCGACCAGGGTGGCCAGGATGACGGCAAAGGTGAGGAAGAGCACGAGATCCCGTTCGGCGAAGGACGTGGGCAGTGCGAGGGCGGCGGCCAGGCTGATGGCGCCCCGCATGCCCGCCCACCCGACCACCGTGGTCTCCCGCCAGGTGGAGGGCGTCCCCTGATTGGTGCTGAAGAGGTGGCGGCCGCCGGGTAGCGCCGTGACGCCGAACATCCACACCAGTCGCAGCACGATCACGACACCGACGACGGCGAGGGACTCGGCGAGCAGCGAGTTCGAGTCCCGTGCGGTCAGCGTCTCGAGCACGGGGCGGAGCTCGAGTCCGACGAGCAGGAACGAGAGCCCGGTCAGCAGGAAGACGATGAGCTCCCAGATCTGACGCTGCTGGAGGCGGGCGGCGGCGGTCAGCGACCGTGAGCCGTAGCGGCCGAAGTAGAGGCCCGTGGCAACCACCGCGAGGACGCCCGATGCATCGAGCTTGTCCGAGGGGAGATAGGCGGCGAACGGCAGGATCAGGAGCATCGTGTTCTCGATGACCGGCGTCTCGACGCGCCGGAGGAGTTGGGTGCCGAGCCAGCCGACGGCAAGGCCGATGCCCACGCCGACGACGACCGCGTAGGCGAACCGGGCGGCCACGTCGACCACGGTCAGTGACGTGGCGACCGACACCACGGCGACCTGGTAGGCGGTCA
>PLRX01000110.1 GCA_003164095.1 Acidimicrobiaceae bacterium
GCCTACGAGCCGCGGAACCCCGGCCAGACGGACACCAGGGCGATGCCGACCGGTCGAACCGGGCCATGACTCTGTGGTTTCCTCAGTCACGAAGTCCTGGAGTTCATTGAGAGCGGGTTCGCTCGCTCGGACGACGAGGGCCTCGATCCTCTCACCGCTGTTCGCACACTGACAGGCATACGACCCTGCCCGACGTGTTCCATTGCGAGCAAACCTTGGATTCGATCGGCACAAGGTTCCGCCAGCCGATTCTCCGGGTCCGAAATACTCTGGCTCAGATCAGCCAGTTCAACCAACGGATGCGCCGGCAAAGAATTTCTCCTCGATGAGCTGAGGGGTGAGTGGATAGCCGAGCAGGAAGCCCTGCATCACGTCACAACCCAACAGCTGCACGATCAGTCGCTCTGCTTCGTTCTCCACCCCTTCGGCCACCACTTCGAGATCGAGGTCATGTGCTAGTCGCACCACAGCACCCATGATCCTGGTATCTCCGTGCTCGGCCACATCTTGGACGAATCCACGATCCACCTTGATCTGGTCAACCGGGAATCTCCGAAGGTAAGCCAACGAGGAGTAGCCGGTACCGAAGTCATCGATGGACAGTCGAACTCCGACCTCATTCAGGCGGGCAAGTACGGCCTCGTAGTTGACATGTTCGCCGAGCAAGATGCTCTCGGTGATCTCCAGAACGACCTGATGTGGCCGAATGCCGGTTCGGGCCAGCGACTCCTCAACAAGTGTCGAGAACATGGGGTCAGCAAGTTGACGCCCGGAGACATTGATCGCCATGGTCAGCGACGTGTCCGACATCTCACTCCAAGCGGCCAACTGGTGAGACGCCTCGGCCAGCACCCACGAGCCGAGGGCTGGCATGAGACCGGACTCTTCGGCAATGGGAATGAAATCAACGGGTGAAATCGGTCCCCGGTCGGGATGCGTCCATCGGCACAGCGCCTCGAAGCCAACCAGGGCGCCGGACTTGGCTTCGAAGGCTGGCTGGTAGGCGAGACTCAACCCGTCGCCGTCCAGGGCACGGTGAAGCTCACTGGCCATGGCGAACGCCGCGGGGTGGAGTTCCCCGCCTAGCTCCACCATGGCGACCTGATTGCGACCGGTTCGCTTCACGCCGTACATGGTCATGTCTGCCTGAGCGAGCACCTCTTCGGACGGGTAGCTCACGTCGGTCACAACGGCCACTCCGATGCTCGCCGTGATGTAGAGCGGCTCGCCGGCAATGGTGATCGGCTCAGTGATGACCCGATGCAGCCGCTCGGCCAGTGCCCTCGCTTCTCTGGCAGGACTGATCAGATCCTCGAAGAGCGCCACGAACTCGTCACCACCGAACCGGGCGACCGTGTCCTCCGGCCTCATCTCGTCCCTGAACCGCTCGGCCAGGGCGGTGAGCAGCTCATCGCCGCGGCTGTGTCCGAATGCATCGTTGACGGCTTTGAAGTCATCCAAGTCGATGAACACGACGGCCAGGCCGCCAGGGTGTCGCCCGATGCGGGCGATGGCCGTCTCCAGGCGAGCCAGGAAGACAGCTCGATTGGCAAGCCCTGTCAGTTGATCGTGGTTGGCGAGATCCACCAGCCTGGCGTGAAGATCCTGAAGCTCCAGGTCGTACTGCTTGGCCATACGGACGATGCTGGAATTGCAACTCCGCTCGACCATGTCGGTGGCAGCGTCAATCGTGTCCCGACCGATGGCGAGCCGTGCACCTTCCTCCTCCAATACGAGGCAGGTGGTGTCCTTCCACCACAGGTTGAGCTTGGTGACGAGCGCAACGGAGAGTACACCTGAGGGACCCTCACCCTGCTCCGGTAACACCGGACCAACTGTCGATTTGTCGGGCGTACGGCCAGCGATCGCTGTCTCCTGGTCGATAGCTGCTGCGTTACCGAGGGAGTCGATCCGTTGACGTGCGGGAGCACCTGCTCCAAGCCCCGTTTCCAACCAATCGGCAATGGCCTTGACCGCCACCGAAACGATGTCCCACATCGGGTGACGGGCGGCGACCTCAAGGGTCATCTCGGGCGCCTGTGCCACATACTTCCTCTGACACAGGTGGAGGATGTCCTCACTTCTGGACATCAGTGCACGAGCCAGCTCATTCCGCTCGTCCTGGTCGACCACCTCAGACAATGGGGCGTCATGTGTCCACGCCAGTGAATAGACATCCATACCTGACTACGTCGTCGGATCAGTTGGCTACCTTGAGCACGAGAGCCATCACAACCGACGGCCTCGGGGGCCAACGAGAAGATCCTCGGGAGTGAGTAGTTCCACCTCGCCAAGCTCGGCAACAGGGAATTCGCTCATTGCGGGCGCTCACCTCGCTCGTTACGAACTCGGGCTTCGCCCGACTGGGAACCGACCGGTCTCGGTTCGCCACTCGTCTCGAACCCCACCATGGGGTAGATGCGTGCCACCTCTTGGACGGCGGCTAGGACTGCGCCCTCCCGGTCGTAGGCATGTGCCTCGACAGTGACGACGATGCGCTTGTCGTTTCCTCGGAACCTCAGCACCCGGTTGGCTGAGCGCTGGACAGAGGTGAGGAATCGCTTCGCCTGCTGATCCAGCGCGTGCTGGACGACTACATCGACCTCGAAGTGCATTGGTCGACCGTATCGAACATACGTTCGTATGGCAATCGGCATGCGACGGTTACTGGGTACGTCGTCGGCCATGCATCCGACCCTGGAACAGGTCGGCACGCAGCGTCGCGTCGGCACCGGTACAGCCACCCGGATCACCGAACTGGAATGCCTGCTGACCGGGACCGGGGGACGCCCCGGCCCGGAGGTGCTTCTCCAGACCCGCCCCGTCCAGGACGGCGGTGAACTCCTCCAGTGCCACGACGAGCTTGCTCGCCTGATGATGGTTGAAGGGCGAGAAGTACCACCCGCTGCAGGCTGATGTCACCCAGCCCGTAGGGAGGTTCTCAGCTAGTCCGAGATCGGACAGCGCCCCGTTGAGTCGCCCTTGGAGGAGACGGGCTCGGAGAAGCTCCGAGGGGACCGTTCGGGTGATGTCAGAAAGGACGTCGATACCGGAGGTGCTGCTCATGTGATGCTCCCATCGAGCATGGCGTTCGCACCGTGCCCTCTCGGGTCGGTTGCGGCGGAGTCAGGGGCCCATGTGCCTCGTCCGCTCTGGATGCTTGCGAGTTCCACTGTACCGGCCTGGTGGGATCGACCGGATCAGCGGCTCGGTTCCGGAGTGGGCACATGGGTAACGACCGTCCATCCGGGCAGACCCCGACAGGACCGATCCGCCTGACGTCTTCCGGTGCGGCGGTTCGGTCCGAATCCTCACTTGGCTCCGTGGCAACCCCTGCGTTCGGAGCCTGGAATCGACCAATAGGGAGATTGTGATGCCGACGAGATCTGCGAATGTCAAGAATGAGAAGCAGTACGAGGCGTTGAAGGACAAGGGCATGTCCAAGGAGCGGGCGGCGAAGATCGCCAACTCGCCGAACGCCTCGCACAACGGGGGCAAGAGTCAGGATCCGGCGGGAACGCGAAGCAGGGCGGGACGACCGCCCGGCACCTGACCGCCGGGAGGAAGGGCGGCAAGGCGGCTGCCAAGAAGCACTGGGACAGGAGAACGCTGCGAGGCTCCGACGCGGATACCTGCGGACTTCCTGCCGTTCGACCCTAGTTGATCGATCCCTTCCGACTTACCCTCGCACCAGAGACCGGAAGCGTCGCAGTCCCTGGTGAACGGGGCGACAGGCGACGTGGCCAGGTCTGCCGAACGAGGAGGCCACGATGGCCGTTGAAGAGGAAGCCGCCAAGGACGGAATGACACCGGAGGGCATCTTCGTCGCGCCCGGACAGCCGGGCAGCCTGGTCGCCGTGAAGCCCCGGTACGACAACTTCATCGGCGGGCACTGGGTGGCACCGACCAAGGGGCAGTACATGCAGAACATCTCCCCCGCCACCGGGCATCCCTTCACGGAGGTAGCCAGGTCCAGCGCTGAGGACGTGGAGCTGGCACTGGACGCCGCCCATGCGGCCAAGGATGCCTGGGGTGAGTCGTCGCTGGCCGAGCGTGCCGCCGTGCTCAATGCGGTTGCCGACGCGATCGAGGCCAACCTCACCATGCTGGCGGTCGCCGAGAGTTGGGAGAACGGCAAGCCGGTCCGTGAGACGCTCGCTGCCGACATCCCCCTGGCCGTCGACCACTTCCGCTATTTCGCCGGGGCCACCCGCTCGCTCGAGGGACGGTCGACGGAGATCGACAAGGACACCGTCGCCTACCACTTCCACGAGCCTCTGGGCGTGGTCGGGCAGATCATCCCGTTCAACTTTCCGCTGCTGATGGCGGCGTGGAAGATCGCTCCTGCACTGGCCGCCGGCAACTGCACCGTGGTCAAGCCGGCGTCGCCCACGCCGTGGTCGATCCTGAAGCTGGCCGAGGTCATCGCCGACATCGTCCCGCCCGGAGTGCTCAACATCGTGACCGGACCGGGTGGGGAGATCGGCAAGGCCCTCGCCTCCAGTCCGCGCATCGCCAAGATCGGCTTCACGGGCGAGACGACCACCGGGCGGCTCATCATGCAGTACGCCGCGGAGAACCTGATCCCCTCGACGGTGGAGCTGGGCGGCAAGTCGCCGAACATCTTCTTCGCCGACGTCATGGACCACGACGACCGGTACCTCGACAAGGCGATCGAAGGGCTCGTGCTCTATGCCTTCAACAAGGGAGAGGTCTGCACCTGCCCGTCCCGTGCCCTGGTACAGGAGTCGATGTACGACCGGTTCATGGAACGTTGCCTGGATCGGATCGGCCGGATCACCCAGGGCAACCCCCTTGATCCGACGGTCATGATCGGAGCCCAGAACTCGGCCCAGCAGCTCGAGAAGATCACCGGCTACGTCGACATCGGGGTCCAGGAGGGCGCCGAGGTCCTCATCGGTGGCGAACGGACACCCCTCGCCGGCGACCTCGTCGACGGCTACTACTTCGAGCCGACGGTGATGAAGGGTCACAACGACATGCGGATCTTCCAGGAGGAGATCTTCGGTCCCGTCCTCGCCGTCACCACCTTCACCGATGAGGCGGACGCCATCCGGATCGCCAACGACACCCTCTACGGACTGGGTGCCGGGGTATGGACCCGGAACGGCAACCTGGCCTACCGCATGGGCCGGGCGATCAAGGCGGGACGGGTGTGGACGAACTGCTACCACCTGTACCCGGCCGGTGCGGCGTTCGGGGGCTACAAGATCTCGGGCGTGGGCCGCGAGAACCACCTGATGATGTTGGATCACTACTCGCAGACCAAGAACCTGCTCGTGAGCTACAGCGACGAGCCGCTCGGCTTCTTCTAGGAGCCACGAGCGGACATCGGAGGTCGGGTTGACGGAAGCGAGCAGCGGCATGGAGGCGACGGTGGCCCGGGTCGTCGCCACGCCGGCGGCACTCGGCGCCATCGAACACCTCACGGCCGACGTCGGTCCCATCATGTTCTTCCAGTCGGGTGGCTGCTGTGACGGCAGTCTTCCGATGTGCTTCCACGACGGCGAGTTCGTCATCGGCAGCCATGACGTCCGTCTGGGCTCGGTCGGGAGTAGTCCTTTCTTCATCGACCACCGACAGTTCGAGGCCTGGAAGCACACCCAGCTCATCCTCGATGTGGGTGTCGGCGACCCGGAGGGCTTCTCACTCGCAGCGGGCGAGGGCCGGCACTTCATCACGCGGTCGAGGGTCCTGACCGAGCAGGAGCAGGCTGCGCTCGAGGGAACTGGACCGGGAGCGAGGGGCTGAACGTGCCCACCCGGACCGGCTGTGGAGCAGTGCGGGCGAGCGCGCCCCGCACCTCCGGCTGCTAGGCCAGTCGCTTGGCCTCGGCCAGTCCTGCGGCGCTGTAGACGCCGTCCGGGAAGACAGCGTCCCAGGCATCGCGGACGCCGCGGTAGTCCTCGCTCTGCCCGTAGGCGGCCAGGGCGGCGGCCACCACCTCGTCACGCCGGGCCGCGACGACCCGCCCGAGGGCGAACTCGAGTTCGGTGTCGATCTGTGCAATCGACTCGGCGAAGCGACGCTGGTGGCCGATCAGGCGGACGGGGTTGGTGGGAGGTGTCACGGGAGGTTCCTTGTCGTAGCAGTGGTTGGCGCAGGGTAGGCGCCCACCGGTCGTCGGCGCGTGTCGACCGTGGGCGGGTGGCCCGCCGGTTCAGACCTACTCAAGCACACCAGACGACCCGCGAGGGGTGCGAACGGCGGCTCGGAGGTGCTGCGGCTCGCCCCCGTCCCACTCGACACGCCGATCACGACCGATGCCGTCTCGACCTACACCGACAACGTCATCGCAGGCGGCACCGAGTCCGTGCCGGCCGGGAACATCGACCGTCGGTCAGTGGGATCCGCGTATCTCCGAGGCGCTCCGACGTCGGCGACCGTCACAACCGGGCAGCCCATGAGCTTCTTCGTGCCCGCATTGCGGGACCGGGTGCCGTTCCAGCCCGGCATGACCGGCTACCAGGCGCTGGACGTCGGAAACGTGTGCCCTGGTGGCGGCCCAGTCCCTGTCGGCGCGCTCGGGAACGGCTGATGCCCGAGGCATTCGCGCCCCCTCGATCACGTCGATCGCGGTCCGGCCTCGTCCTGCGATCCAGAGCTCAGCTGCTCGAGGGCATAGCGCAGCATCGGGTGTGCCCGGGCAGATAGTTCGTCCTCGGGGAACTGCTCTTCGTAGACCGCACGGGCCTCGTCGACCGTCGTGATGTTGCATCTGTCGAGCAGGAACTGGATATCGGCCTCGTCGCGCCGTCCCCTGCTTGCCGTCAATCTTCATGGCGAGAAGTGTCCGTTCATCCGCGACGACGACTTCGACGGATCCAACGTTGAAGACGGGCCGCCAACACTCCATGTCGCACGAACGCGTCCCAACGCGTATCGCCGGTCGAACTCGGTGGGGCATCGACGAGCTGCGCGAGCCCGTCGTCAGGAACCGACCTCAGTGCGTTCTTGAAGTCGATCACGGCTCGCAGCGCACCGTCCTGCCTCAGAGCGGGTGATCCGAGCTCACCCGTCGTTCCCCCCAGGCGGTCCCGCACTCTCGTGGCGGTCGCGACGGCACTCCTGGGATGTAGGGGCTCGAGCCCGAGTGTCACCTCATGGCCGGTCGCCTCGGCCAATCTGCTCAGGGGCGTGAGGGACGGCTCGCGCCTTCCGGCCTCGATCTCGGCGATGGTCGGCTGTGGGACGCCGGCGCTCGCGGCGAGTGCGCGCTGCGACAGTCCGGCTCGCCGCCGGAGTTCCCGAAGCCATCGGCTCGCTTCCGACTTTCCGTCCATGTCTCGATGAGACTGAACAACGTATCGAATGGGAACCGACGTTTCAGCGCGGCGCACTCCGCCGATCGCCGGTAGGTCCGCAGCACCACGTACTCAGGACGTCGGGCCGCCGATCCACCCACGCCGGCGGAAGAAGTAGAAGAGGATCAGCACCGTCACGATCTCGAGACCCAGGCCGAAGATCAGGAAGGGTCCGCGTCCTGTGATGTGTCCGACCAGGAACGAGAAGTTCTGCCCGAAGAACCCGGTCAGGTAGCTCAACGGCAGGAAGATGGTGGCGATGATCGTCAGCTGCTTCATCACCACGTTGAGGCGGTTGGAAACTGTCGAGACGTGGGTGTCCATCACCCCCGACAGCAGGTCCCGGTAGCCGTCGACGACGTCGGCGATCCTGATCAGGTGGTCGTAGATGTCACGGAAGTAGCGCTGACCCTCAGGAGTCATGCCGGACAGTTCGACGACCCCTGAGGCCAGTGCGGCGAACATGTCACGTTGGGGCGTGACAACCTTGCGCATGGCGATGAGTGACCGCTTGAGGTCGAAGAGGACACCGAGCTGCGCCTCGGTGGGCTGCTTGAGGATCTCGTCCTCCAGCTCGTCGATCCGGTCGTCGAACATGCTCAGCACCGGGAAGAACGTGTCGATCAGGCTGTCGACGATGAGGTAGAGGAGGAACACCTGAGGTGGGACGTCCTCGACGAAGTGGCGACGGGCGACTCGTGCGTGCACCTCGGCCAGTGCCGGGCAGTCGCCGTGGTGCACGGTGATGACGCAGTGCGGCACGAGGAAGACGTGGAGCTCCGAGGTGGCGAAGGTCTCGGGCCGCACGCCGTGGACGACGAAGTAGGTGAAGTCGTCGAACTCGTCGATCTTCGGTCGCTGGCCGAAGTGCTCGGCATCCTCCACGGCCAACGGATGGAGCTTCAGGGTGTCCGTGAAGAGCTGCGTGCTCTCCCCGTCCAGGCCGTCCAGGTCGAGCCAGAACGGGGTCCCGTCCGCCACGAGTCGGGTGACGGCTTCCACCGTGGCATCCGATTCAGCTCCGTCGACGACGATCGTTCCTCTCATGGAGCGATTCTGGTCCGGAACGATCGAGACACCGAGGATGCCCGGACCCTGCGCAGGTGCCCTGGTTCGATCATCCGTGCCGCCGGTCGGCCTACTGGACCACGGAGCCACCACCGCCGGCGCCGGCGGTCCGGAGGTGGAGGACGACGTCCCGATAGGCATGGAGCAGGCTCTGCTCCGCATAGGGAATCCCCTGCTCGGCACAGAACGCCCGCACCACGACGCGTGCCCGGCGGAGGTTGGCCCGCGGCATCGTGGGGAACAGGTGGTGTTCGATCTGACTGTCCAGACCGCCGAATAGGAACCCGACCACGGCCGGGCCGGACAGGTTGCGCGAGGACTGCACCTGACGGCGCAGGAATCCCAGGTCGGTGTCCCCGGCCAGTGTCGGCATGCCGACGTGGTTGGGAAGGAAGCTCGCGCCGAGGTAGAAGCCGAACAACGCCCGCGAGATGACGATGAACGCCACCGCACGCACCGGCGAGAGCACGAGAAACGGTGCCACGAAGAAGATGCCGGCGTGGAGCGCCAGCAGTCCGGACTCGACCAGCGCCGCCCGATCCCTCCTGAGGGCCAGGGCTCGGATGCTCGCAATGTGCAGGTTGAGTGCCTCCAGGAACAGAAGCGGCACCAGCATGAATTGCTGTACTCCTGCGAACCACCGTCCGAACCGGCCGCAGTCGTCAGCCTGCTCAGCCGTGAACACGAGGGCACCGGGAGCGATGTCCGGGTCCCTGCCCTCCGCGTTCGTGTGGGCGTGGTGCCGGCTGTGCTTGGCCTGCCACCAACCGAAGCTGAAGCCGCTCAACAGGTTGGTCAGCATCAAGCCGATCGTGTCATTGGCCCAGCGGCGGGCCAACACCTGGCGATGGCCCGCGTCGTGGCCCAGGAACCCGATCTGGGCCAGAACGAAGGCGAGGCCGACGGCGGCGAGCAGTGTCCACCAGCTGTTGCCGACAGCGATCACGGTAACGACCAGTCCCACGAGGGCGGCCATCACGATCGGGATCTTGATCGCGTAGTACCCGCCCCGCCGTCGGAGCAGTCCACCGTCGCGCACCTGTCGCGAGAGTTCAGCGAAGTCCGCACGCCTCGGGGTTCCCAACTCGGGAGGCCCGGCCCCCTCCCTCACTCCTGCATCGGTCAGTGCCATCAGACGGAAACCGTAGGCGAGCCGCCGAACCGCACGGTCACCCCGTCCCGGCGCATGCTCCGGGCGAACCAGGTGATCGAGAGCGCGATGGCGCCTGCCGTCAGCGACAGCGACGCGCCGAGTCGTTCGAGCGGGAAGGAGCTGTTCGACGCCGTGAGCAGCAGTGTGAGGACGATGGCTCCATTGAGGAACATCGCGATCGCCCAGAGGAAGGACACCCGCACGAAGAAGCGATGGACACTCGGCCGTGCGAGCAGCTCCGGGGTGAGCGGGCAGAAGTCGTGGGTGAACCGCTGCGTGAACGGCCTTCCGACCACGGCGCTGAGCACGAGGAGGAGCGACGCGGCGAAGGCACTGGCCGTCGGCTGGATGAAGTACACGAAGGCGCTCCCGGTGACGAACGAGATGATCGTTCGCAGCGTCAGCAACGCAGTTCCGAGCCACAGCAGGGTGGAGACACGCTCACGGCGCCACAGGCGGCGGCCGACGAGGAAGTAGGACCAGGCGAGCGCCCCGAGGAGCGCACCGCGGAACCCGGCCAGCACCAGCACGAGGTAGTAGGCGGCGACAGGCGCCACGACGCTCTCGAGAATGACCGGAAAGGCGTGGCGCAGGACACTCAGCGGGTGGGGCAGGCGCAGCACGGAAGCAACACGCCCGTCAGGATGGTCAGAGAATTCGATGGCCCTCAGCGCCGAGGGGTGTTCGAATCGACTGATGGACGACTGTACAGGGCGCCCGGGAGCCACGTCTGGTCGGGCGTCCGATCCACCTCTCCACTTCCGTGACCTGGGCCGATCGTCGCACCGGCCACCCATTCCGGTCGGCCCCGGAGCCGCTGCGGGGCCCGGCACGAGCCGGGGCCGGTCAGCCGGCGCCGAAGTAGGGGGCGTCGAAGCTGAAGATGCCCCCGTCACTGGCCACCAGCCAGTAGCCGCCGGTGGCCGGATCGGCCGCCATGCCGACCACCGGTGCGTCGAGAGTCGCCCCGCCCATCGATCCGGGGAAGCCGGCATCGCCCTCGTTGAAGACCCCGCCGTCAGAGGCGGCGAAGTTGGCGATCTGGTCGCCCGCCGTGGTCGCAGCCGTCCGCTGCACACCCACCGATACGGACAGCCCCGCCGATGCCAGGAGCAGGAGCCCCACTCCGGCCACCTTCAGGGTCGTCAGCCTTGAGCGCGGTACGTCCACCGATCGCTTCCGGGAGCGGCATGGTCCAACCAACCGGGCCACGATCGGCACATCGGCTCCGATTCCGGAGTGATCCGGTTCAGGATGGTGCTCACGGGGTACTTGTCGAGTGCAGGTGCAAACCGTGTCCCGCACGCGCTGCCGGGGGCTTCAGGCCCACACTCGTGCCGGACGGCGGGCCGGAGCGGACGGTCGGAGGCCTCGGGTCAATAGGTTGCTTACAGACGGTAGCCATCGACTCCGGCGAGAAGGGGACGACATGACCAACAGTGCCAAGGCAGTGCGGTTCGACCACTACGGCGGTCGTGACGTCCTCTACGTGGCTGACATCCCCATGCCCGTCCCCGGGTCCGGCCAGGTGGTGGTGGCCGTGAAGGCCACCGGGATCAACCCGGGCGAGATCGCCATCCGCGAGGGCCGCCTGCACGAGCAGTTCCCGGCGACCTTCCCCTCCGGCGAGGGCAGCGACCTGGCCGGCGTGGTGACCGAGGTCGGCGACGACGTCGAGCAGTGGGCGCCGGGTGACGAGGTGCTCGGCTACTCCTGGGACCGCTCGAGCCACGCCAGCCATGTCGCGGTCCCGGCGAACCAGTTGGTGCGCAAACCACCGGCGCTCAGTTGGGAGGTGGCCGGCTCGCTGTACGTCGTGGGTTGCACCGCCTATGCGGCGGTGCGGGCCATCGACGCGGGCCCAGGCGACACCGTGGCGGTGTCGGCCGCGGCCGGCGGAGTGGGCAGCATCGTGGTGCAGCTCCTCCGGGTCCGAGGAGCCCGGGTCCTCGGCATCGCCTCGCCGTCGAACGCCGAGTGGCTCACCTCCCACGGGGTCGTTCCGGTAGCCTACGGCGACGGTCTGGCCGAGAGGCTGCGGCAGGCGGCAGAGGACGGCATCGATGCGTTCATCGACCTGTTCGGACCGGAGTACGTCCAGTTGGCCGCCGACCTCGGCATCGATCCGGACCGGATCGAGACCATCATCTCGTTCGAGAAGGCCGGGGAGGTCGGGGCGAAGACCGACGGCAGCGCCACCGCCTCCACCCCCGAGGTGCTCGACGAGATGGCCGAACTGGTGGCCTCGGGCGACATCGAGGTGCCCGTCGCCGCCACGTTCCCCCTCGAGCAGGTGTCCGAGGCGTTCGAGGTACTCGAGCGGCGCCATACGAGGGGCAAGATCGTCCTCATCCCCTGACCGGATCAGCCGGCGTTCGAGGGCTCGGGTGCCGGATGGACGGACTGGAGAGCGTTCTATGGTCTGGGAATGCCCGCGCCGCAGGATGACACGACGCCGACACGGATCGAGGCGTTCAAGTCCGCTGCGACGGACCTCGAGCTCGAGGACCCGGACCTCGTGGCGGATACCAGCGCCGAGTGCGTGGCCGCCGCCGAGCGGGACCTCCTAGACGGCAGCCCTCGCGGGAGGGCCTACGTGCTCCGACTGCGCGACCTGACCGTGGAGCGCCCACCGCTCGGCATCGCCGTCGCACGCACGCTCGGACTTGAGCACATCGTCGAGGACCTCCTGGAGGGAACCTCCGTGGACGGCGTGACCGGCATCAGTCCCGGCGGTGAAGTCCTCCAGCCGAGCCGGTCCGACCGGAGGCGGCGGCGTGGCGTCGTCCTGGTGCTGGTCGGCGGCGTCGTGCTCCTGGTCGGCGCCACCGCCGCCGACTCGCTGTCGCTGTTCTGGGTGATCCTCTGGACGGTGACCTCGTTCATCCTGATCTTCGGCGGACTCCGGGACGTCCTCCACCGAGGCTGAGCCTGAGGCCGGCGGACCGGTTGTCGCGGCGCGGGCTGGTTCCGCGCTTGCCGGTCGTCTCCACTGCTCGCGGTGACCTCTGCCGGCGGACGAGCACGTCCGCCGGGGACCCGACACGCTGCCCGGATCGCCCATCCCATGAACGGGGGCGGCCTGACGGTACCGTCTAGCGAGTGCCCCTGCGGCCGACACGGTGCAGGCGTCGTGCGTGTCACCCACCGCCTCGGTGGTCCCCATATCCCCCAACGCGGAAGAGGTCCCCATGCACCGTCGCCGTCAGGTCGGCATCGCCGTCTCACTCGCCGCATTGTTGGCCGCCGGTGCTACCGCCGCCACCACCGCCGGCACGTCCGCCTCGGCCGTGCCGATCCAGTCGGCTTCCCAGATCCACGCCCTCCTCACCTCGGCCACCCGCGAGGCCCACACCGCCAACGGCACCGGCTACTGGCTGGTGTCAGCTTCCGGTGGCGTCTACGCATTCGGTACCGCCGGCTTCTATGGCTCCATGGGCGGTAAGCACCTGAACGCCCCCATCACCGGCATCATCCCGACCTCGGACGGCAAGGGCTACTGGCTCGTGGCCAAGGACGGCGGCGTGTTCGCCTTCGGCGACGCCGCCTACGTCGGTTCACTCTCCCCCAACCTGCTCACCTCGCCCATCCTGGCCATGGCCAGCTCGGCTGACACGTCCACGGCCGGTGCGGCTGGTGCGACCGGACCGGTCGGCCCGGTCGGGCCTCAGGGCGTGCCGGGTGCCCCGGGGCAGGTGGGCGTGCCGGGACCGGTGGGGCCGCAGGGACCCACCGGTGCGCAGCTGCTGAACGGGTCCGGCGCCCCGGCGCCCACGGTGGGCAGTGACGGCGACTTCTACCTCGACATCACCACTTCGGTCCTCTACGGTCCGAAGGCCGCCGGCGCCTGGCCGGCCGGCGTGAGCCTCAATGGCGCGGCCGGACCCGAGGGCCCGATCGGACCGACAGGCGAGACGGGTGCAACGGGTGCAACGGGTGNNCAGGTGCGACAGGTGCGACAGGTGCAACGGGTGACACCGGTCCCGCCGGTCCTCAGGGTGACACCGGCCCCCAAGGTCCCCCTGGCGCTTCGGGGACCGGCATCTACGGATCGTTCTCGATGTCCGAACCGTGGTTCACCGCAACTGGTGAGCCTTTCCCGCTCTTCGACCAGGGCCCGTCCTCGGTCGACTTCGGCTTCAACAGCCCGGAGGGGATGATCGTCAACCAGACCGGCACCTACGAGGTCAGCTACACCGCCCTCGGCCAGGCCCAGCTTGCGGGCACGACGCTCGGACTCCAGCTCGAGGTGAACGGTAACGTCGTCATCGGGTCGACGTTCTCCTCATCGGATGGCTCCCTCACCCAGACGACGGTCAGTGGCCAGGTGCTCGTCTCGGTCAACGCCGGCGACATGGTGGCCCTGGTCACCACGACAGATGCCATTCTCCAGCCGACCGACGGCTCGACCGACGCGTCGATCATCTTCACCCAGCTGGACACCAACGGGCCGAACTGAGCCGGACTGCCCCAGAGGTCCCGGGGTGGCGGCCCCGGCACTCCGTACCCGTCTGATCCACTGCCCCGGCCAGCTGGCCGGGGCAGTGCCGGGTTTCTTGCACCGCCGTCACGCGTGTCAGGATCGTCGTCGCCAGGACCGACCCGATCCACCGGTGCGGTCCACAGGGGAAGGACGACAGCAATGGAGCAGGACACGAGCGCAGCGGACCCCTCGGTCGACGAGCTGCGTGCGCGGTACCACCGGGAGCAGCAGAAGCGCCTGCGCCCCGAGGGCATGGCCCAGTGGGGCGAGCTGAGTGAGGAGCTCGACCGGGACCCGTTCGTCGAGCCCGGATTCACCCGCGAGCCGGTGGTCGAGGAGACCACCGTCGTGATCGTGGGTGGCGGCTTTGCCGGGATGCTCACCGCCATCGACCTCGGCAAGCACGGGATCACCGATGTGCGGATCGTCGAGAAGGCGGGTGACTTCGGCGGCACCTGGTACTGGAACCGCTACCCCGGCTGCATGTGCGATGTCGAGTCGTACGTCTACCTGCCGCTCCTCGAGGAGACGGGCTTCATGCCCACCGAGCACTACGCCAGTGCCACGGAGATCTTCGAGTACTCCAAGCTGCTCGCCCGCACGTTCGACCTCTACCCGAAGGCGTTGTTCCAGACCGACGTGACCGGAGCCGAATGGAACGACGAGACGCTGCGGTGGCAGGTGACCACCAGCCGCGGCGACCAGCTGTCCGCCCGCTTCCTGGTGCTGGCCGGCGGCATCCTGCACAAGGCGAAGCTGCCCGGGATCACCGGTATCGAGGACTTCGAGGGCAAGGCCTTCCACACCAGCCGGTGGGACTACGGCTACACCGGGGGCAGTGCCACCGAGCCGATGGACAAGCTCTCCGACAAGCGGGTGGGCATCATCGGCACCGGAGCCACCGCCGTGCAGGTGGTGCCGCAGATCGCCCGTGCGGCCAAGGAGGTCTTCGTCTTCCAGCGGACCCCCGGTGCGGTGGGTGTCCGCAACCAGCAACCCACCGACGTCGAGTGGTTCCAGAGCCTGGAGCCCGGCTGGCAGCACGAGCGGATCGTCAACTTCACCCAGGCCGTGACCGGCGCCCAACCCGAGGTGAACATGGTCAACGACGGCTGGACCGAGTTGCTGTGGGTCGACACGCAGAAGTCCTCGAGCGCCGAGGAGGCCGAGGAGCTGGAGCGGATCGACTTCGAGGCCATGGAGACCATCCGGCGGCGGATCGACGAGATCGTCGAGGACCCCGCGACGGCCGAGAAGCTCAAGCCGTACTGGGGCAAGCACTGCAAGCGGGTCTGCTTTCACGACGACTACCTTCCGGCGTTCAACCAGCCGAACGTGCACCTGGTGGACACGGACGGTCGGGGCGTCACGGAGATGACCCCGCGCGGCCCCGTGGTCGACGGCGTCGAGTACCCGGTGGACCTCCTCATCTACGCCTCGGGCTTCGAGGTCACCACGGACCTCACCCACCGACTCGGCTTCGACCTCACCGGACGGGACGGCGTCACCCTCTCGCAGCGCTGGGCCGAGGGTGCCCACACCCTCCACGGTGTGCTGGCCAGCGGATTCCCCAATCTGCTACTCATCAGCCTCGTCCAGGGCGGGTTCGGCACGAACTTCTCCCACCTGCTGTCCGAGTCGGCCAAGCACGTGGCGCACATCATCGAGGCGTGCGCCGACCAGGGGATCATCGAGATCGAACCGGAGGAGGCCGCTGAGGAGGAGTGGCTGTCGGTGCTGCTCGCTATCGGCATCGGCAATGCCCGCTACTTCCAGAACTGCACGCCCAGCTTCTACAACAGCGAGCAGCAGGCGATCGACAGCCGGGCCGCCCGGAACCTGACGTACACGGGCAGCCTGCTCGACTACGTCGGCTACCTGGAGCGCTGGCGTGAGGATCCCGACTTCGCCGGCGTCAAGGTCCTGCGCGAATCCGAGCGGTGACCAGCCCGACCGGGTCCCCGTTCGAGTCGTGATGGCGTGCCGCTCTACCTCGGAATGGCAGAACCGGATCGGCACAACCCACTGGAGGACACGCTCATGGAGATGACGAAGTACGCCCACGCATGCGTCACCTTGCAGAAGGGCGACGACCGCATCGTCCTGGACCCGGGGGCGTTGACGCCTGACGCCGAAGCACTCGTCGCAGGTGCCGCTGCGGTGTTGATCACCCACGAGCACTTCGACCATTTCGACGAAGGAATGATCGCCAGCGCGATCGAGGCCCGGCCCGAGCTCCAGGTCTACGGACCGGCTGCGGTCGTCGACCGGTGGGACGGCAACCCGGGCCAGGTCACCGCCGTGGCCAGCGGTGACCACTTCGAGGTCGCCGTCTTCGAGGTCGCCGTCTTCGGTGACCTGCACGCCGTGATCCACCGGGACATCCCGCAGGTGGCGAACGTCGGCTACCTGGTGGACGGGAGCCTCTACCACCCGGGCGACGCCTATCACGTGCCGGCTGCGCGCGTCACGACGCTCCTCCTGCCCACCAGCGGGCCGTGGACCAAACTCGCAGAGGCTGTCGACTTCGTCCGGGCCGTGGCGCCCGAGCAGGTCATCCAGATCCACGAGCTGCTACTCAGTGAGCTCGGTCAGCAGGCCGTTGCCAGATTCATCAGCCCGGACATGCTCTCGACGGTGCCATTGACCATCCTGCGTGTCGGCGAGTCCGTCACCGTCTGAGGACGATCGCGGAGGTCGGCGCACAGTCATCGAGGAGGGGACACATGGAGTACGGACTGAGCCTGCCCATCTTCGACGAGCTGGCCGATCCGCGCCTTCTGGCCGACCTGGCCGCCGAGGCGGAAGCCGCAGGTTGGGACGGCGTGTTCGTGTGGGATCACGTCCACTACCGGGAACCCATACAGGCTGCCACCGACCCCTGGACCGCCCTTGCCGCAATTGCGATCGCGACGTCGAGCGTCGCCATCGGACCCATGGTCACCCCGCTTGCCCGTCGACGACCCCAGGTCGTGGCGCGCCAGGTTGCAGCACTGGATCACCTGTCGAACGGGAGGTTCATCCTCGGTACGGGTCTCGGACTCACAGCAGCGGCGGCGAGTTCGCCCGCTTCGGCGAAGGGACCGACGTGCCTCGTCGCGCCGAGACCTACGACGAGGTGCTCGAGCTCCTGGGTGCCCTCCTGTCCGGCAGTTCCGTCAACCATGTCGGGACGCACTTCACGGCCGACGACGTCCGATTCCTGCCGCCACCGGTGCAGGACGAGCTCCCCATCTGGATCGCAGCCCGGTGGCCGAATCCCAAGCCGCTCGTCCGCGCCGCGCTCCATCAAGGGGTCGTGCTGATCGACCTGGACGAGCCGGCGGACCTGGTCGCAGCATCTGCCGCGCTGAGCGACCACCGCCATGGCGATCTCGATGGTTTCGACGTCGTCGTCCAGCGTCCGGCGGGCGACGATCCGGAGCCCTGGGTCGCCGTCGGTGCGACGTGGTGGCTGGCCGCATTCGATCCCTTCACCGTCACTCCGATGGACGTCAGGGCCGCTATCGCCGAGAAGCCGGGGCCTGAGCCCACTCAGCGGCACTGAGCCGGCCAGCGCTACCCAGGCAGCCCTCGGATCGTCGACACGTGGACATAGGGCTCCGAAGGCTTCGGGTCGGGCTCGGCCTGCCTCTCCTTCAGTTCCACCATGTACTTCGCGACGCGCTGGCGCGAGATGCCCCACCGCTCGCCGATCTCCCGCGGTCGCATCCCCTGGTCGAGGCAGACCGCCAGGATCTGCAGCCGCAGCTCGTGCCTGGCGTCGATGATCCGATTGAACGCGTCCTGCATGGCCTTGCGGTCATCGGCCGAAGGAGCTGTAGCCAGGGCCGCCATGTAGTCCGCTCCGGACTCGACCTGTTCGATGCCGAAAAGCAGCAGTTGGTCCGCTCGGTCCATCTCGCGGCGCCCACACTCATGCGCGTCGAGGAGTTCGCGCATCACTGCAATCAACTCATCCGGGCGCGCGGTCACCGTCAGATCTTACGAGGGAGGTCCGACAACTCCGGGGATCTTCTGGCGGGTAGTTCGTCAGAAGTGCGCTCCTCCGGACCACTACTCCGGCGCGCTCGGCGCCGGCGCTCGGGCCGGTCCCATCGAGACCGGACGACACGTGCTCGATGGGACCGACGCCGGCAGACGTCGGGGCGGCTCAGGCCGGGACGAGCGCCAGGGTGTCCAACTCGGCCACGTCCTCCCGCTTCGCCTTGATCAGGAGACCTGCCGACAGGGCGGCGATGGCCAGGAACACCGCACCGATGGCGAACCCGACGGCGTAGCCGTGGATCTGCGCCGCCTCGCGGACCGCCGGCGTCCCGATCCGGGTGGCGAGGTACGCCGCCGTGGTCGATGCGAAGACGGTGTTCAGGAGGGCGGTCCCGAGGGAACCACCGATCTGCTGGGTGGTGTTGAGGGTGGCGCTCGCCACGCCGGCATCGTGTGAGGGCACGCCGAACAGGGCGGTACTGCTCATGGGGACGAATGCCAGTCCCATGCCGATGCTGATGAGGATTTCTGCCGGCAGCACGTGTGCCACGAAGGTGGTGTGGGCGCCGATCTGGGTGAGCCACAGCATGCCCAACGCTGCGGCGGAAAACCCGGCCACCATCACCGGTTTGGGTCCGGTCCGGGGGATGATCTTCGACGACGCACCGGCGGCCAGGATGATGCCCGCCGAGAACGGCAGGAAGGCGAACCCAGTCTTGAGGGCGGAGTACCCCAGGTTCTCCTGGAAGTAGTACGTGAGGAAGAGGAACATCCCCATCAGTCCCGACCCCACCATCAGCGAGCTCAGGAACGAGCCGCCGCGGGTGCGGTCGAGGACGACCCGCATCGGCAGGAGCGGGTTCTTGGTCCGGAGCTCGATGACCACGAACGCCGTGAGCAGCACGACGGCGGCACCCAGGTACGACAGGGTGCTGACGGCGGTCCAGCTGTTCTGGGCGGCCTGCGTGAAGCCGTAGACGAGGGAGACGAGGCCGGCGGAGACGGTCACCGCTCCCGGGATGTCGTAGTTGGTGTTGCCGTGGGCCTTGCTCTCACGGACGATCGGGACCGCCACGAGTGCCGTCACAATGGCGATCGGGACGTTGACGTAGAGACACCAGCGCCACGAGGCGTACTGCGTGAGCACGCCGCCCATGATCAGGCCGATGGCGGCACCACCACCGGCGATCGCTCCGTAGACACCGAATGCGGTGGCCCGCTCCTTCACCTCGGTGAAGGTCACGGTGATGAGGGAGAGTGCGGCCGGCGCAAGCAGGGCGGCCATGGCGCCCTGGAGGGCCCGGGCACCGAAGAGCATCGGGGCGTTGATGGCCGCTCCGCCGAGTGCCGACGCACCGGCGAATCCGAGCAGGCCGACGATGAACATGCGCTTGCGACCGACGTAGTCGGCGATCCGGCCGCCGAGTAGGAGGAGGCCACCGAACGCGAGGGTGTAGGCGGTCACCATCCACTGACGGTTGTCGGTGGAGATGTGCAGCGACTTCTGGGCCGACGGGAGGGCGATGGTGACGATGGAGGCATCGAGCACCACCATCAACTGGGCGACGGCGATGACGGCCAGGGCGGCCCAGCGCTTGGGGTCCGCCTCGCGGGGATTGAGGTGTGCCGGGGGTCCGGTCGATTCGGTCACGGTGGCCATGGGTTCTCCTTGGGGGGGGTGGAGGGTGGGCGAACAACGGGCAATGCGGATGCACGGGGGTACGGCGGAACTGCG
The DNA here is from genome assembly GCA_003164095.1 of Acidimicrobiaceae bacterium. Taxonomy (GTDB): domain Bacteria; phylum Actinomycetota; class Acidimicrobiia; order Acidimicrobiales; family RAAP-2; genus Bog-756. The sequence continues at coordinate 19,752 of PLRX01000110.1, forward strand.
GGGGTACGGCGGAACTGCGGGGGTACGGCGGAACTGCGGGGGTACGGCGCGCGACGGACAGGACGGCCGGGACCGCTCAGTCGTCGATGGTGCGCGTGTGGTGGGTCAGCAGCGGAGGAGCGGGATGATGACGTCGTCCACCACGTGGAGGATGAACGCCGGGTCGATCTCGCCGCCGCCCATGGCCACACGATTGAAGAAGAGTGCCGAACTGACCTCGTTGGCGACCGGCGCTGCACTCATCGAGACCGGCTCACCGCGCCGGACGGCACGGGCCACGATCTCGTCGTACAGGCCCTGCTTGGCCTCGGAGATCTGCTTGCGCATGAGGTCGGCCAGCTCCTGGTCGTTGTGCATCGCCGAGACCATGCCGATGAGGAGCGCCGAGTCCTCCTCGCTGAAGGACTCGCGGCTGCGGTTGAGCGTCTCCATCAGGTCGCCACGGAGCGACCCGGTGTCCAGCGGTGCGACGAAGTCGTCGCACTTGCGGCAGCGGATGGCCTCGACCACGACTTCGGCCTTGCCCGACCAGTGCCGGTAGATGGTGGCCTTGCCGGCATGGGCACGCTCGGCCAGCGCATCCATGCTCATGCGGTCGTAGCCGACCTCCATCAACAGGGCGAGCGCCGCGTCCAGGATCGCCTGGCGCCGTGCGGCGGCCCGGGGCCCTGTGGGTCGTGCCACTGACTCTGTGATGTCCGTCTCGGTAATGGCCACGTCGGAACACTTTCGAAAAGGGAACGGAACCGTTCCGTCCCGCTCAAAGTAACGGATTCGGGAACAGAACGCAACCGTTCCGTTTCGATTTCTCACAAATGCCAGGTCAGAGGGTCACCACCACGGTCCCGTCACTCGCCCTCAGCAGAGTCGCCGGGCAGGAGCGCTGGCACAGAGGGCTTCCCACCTCGACCGGGCCCCACCACCTGTGGCGGGCACCAGGCGTCCACGCTCACCCGGCTGGGTCATCCGAGTGGGTCAGAGCGACGTCGCGGGAACGTTGTGGTCGGTGATCGGGGAACTGGACTTGCGTTTGCCCTTCACACCCCGCCCGCCCAGAGCGCGAAGGACCTCGCCGATCGCCACCTCCCGGTCGGGTGTCTCCGGGAGCCGCAGGTCGTGCCGGATCTCGTAGCGATTGCGGCGGCCGTCGCGCTCCTTGGTGATGTAGCCGCCATCGGCCAGGTCGTTCACGATGGCGTAGGCGCTCCGCTCGGTGACACCGAGTTCGGCGGCGATATCGCGCAGTCGGGTCTCGGGGTCGTGGCTGATGCAGAGGAGTGCGCGTCCGTGATTGCTGAGGAAGGTCCATCTGGGCATACACGGACGTTACATGCATGAATATAGAAATCCATTGCTAGTGTCAATTTACGGGTGTATCGTGGAACTGTACCCGGACGTCCGTCACCGACGGTTATCCATTTCGGGTGTTCTCGAAGGGATTCACCATGAGCCCCACTCCTCTCGTTTCCGCTACCGCCACCTCATCGCGCCCGACCGGCGGTCGTCGCCGGTCGACAGGCGCTCGTCGCATCGGACACCGGGGCCGGACGTGGGCCATCATCGCCGGCACGCCGCTCCTGTCGGTGCTGCTCATCGGATCGGTGCTCACCGGAACGGCGGGGGCGGCCCAGACGGTGCAGCTGGGCACGGCGACGCCGTTCGCCGTCCTTGCCGCAACAGCCGTCACCGACGTCCCCACGTCGTCAATCACCGGCGACGTCGGCCTCAGCCCGGCCGCCGGGACGAACTACGCCGGTCTCGCCCAGGCGGAGGTGACGGGCTCCATCTACTCGACCAACGGCACCGGCCCCGCCGGGAATGTCAACGACCCGGCGCTACTGACCACGGCGAAGAACGATCTCACGACGGCCTACGTGGCCGCGGCGGCGCAACCACCGACATCGACCTTCGCCGCCGGTGACAATCAGCTGGGTGGCCAGACGCTCACCGCCGGTGTCTATGCCTTCGGGCATGCGGCGACGGCCAACATCACGGCCTCCAGCCCTCTGGTCCTCGACGGCCAGGGGAACGCCAACGCGGTGTTCGTCTTCCAGGCGTCGTCCGACCTGGTCACCGCGTCCGACAGCGTCGTGCAGCTGGTCAACGGAGCCCAGGCGTGCCACGTGTTCTGGCAGGTGGGCAGTTCGGCGACCCTCGAATCGGGAAGCACCTTCGTCGGCACCATCATGGCGCTCACGTCGGCGACACTGGATTCCGGAGCGACGGTCCAGGGCCGGGTGCTCGCCCGCAATGGCGCTGTCACGCTCGATGCCAACACCATCACGGCACCGCCCGCCTGCGCGGTGACCACGAGGACCACCACCACCACCACCACCACTGCGGGAACGTCATCGACCACAGCGCCGACCTCCGGAACGGCCACCACAACGGCCGGGTCAGCTGGATCGACGGGGTCGGGCTCGACCACCGGGAGCCTCGTGTCCACTCAAGGGAGCACTGGAACCGGAACGACGTCATCGCCGGTGGTCCCACTGGGTTCGCCGCACACGGGGCTGGGCGGCGCCAGCCACTCGCGTGACGACACGTTGCTCGGCCTCGGCACGCTCGCACTGATCGGCGCGGCGGGTACTGCGGCGTTGGCCGGTTGGCGGCGGCGGGAAGCCGCAGATGTCACAATTCCCCCCACCACTCCATGACCAGGTCGGAGGCCCCCCGGTCCCGGGGTCGGCGGGCCGTCTGGCCAATTGTGACTGCTCTCCTCCTGACAGGACTGCTGTTCCTGGTCCTGGGCGTGCGAGGAAGTGACCATCCCCTGGCGTCGCCCGTACCGTCTCCGGCGGCGCTGAGGGCGGCGGCCACCGTGCCACCGGTCCCCCATGCCCTGGCGACCGGTCGTTCGGCCCCCGTGACCCTCCGGATACCGGCACTCGGGATGATCGTCCCGATCGGATCCCTCGGACTCGAAGCCGACGGGACCGTCCAGGTGCCGTCGGGCACTGCGCAGCCAGGGTGGTTCCGGCTGGGGCCGACACCGGGACAGCTGGGGTCCGCCGTCATCCTCGGCCATGTCGACAGCTATCGGGGCCCGGGGGTGTTCTTCCAGCTCCGCACCCTTGCCGCTGGTGACCAGGTCGACGTGGACCTGGCCGACGGCGACACCGCACAGTTCACCGTCAACTCGGTGGCCCAGTATTCGAAGCAGCAGTTTCCGGCCCAACGTGTCTACGGGTCGCACGGCTCGAGCGCACTGCAACTGGTCACCTGCGGCGGGGTGTTCGACCATCAGACCGGCAGCTACCTCTCCAACATCGTGGTGTATACGTCTCTCACGGCCGTGACACCGACGGCATAGACAAGCATCGGGGCATGCCGGTGTAGTGAGCACGTCGCCAGTGTCGAGGGGCCATCGGGCGACCGCGGTGGCTTCCTGACCGGACATCGAGACGATGGGTCCGCTCCCGCCTCGCGTGTGGTTTGCTGGGCTCCGGTGACAGCCGTACCTGACATCGTCGAGTTCCTCGTGCAGTGCCCACCCTTCGACGCGTTCGACGTCGGAGCGGTCGAGCGGCTGGCCGAAGCCGTGGAGGTCGAGTTCCACCCGGCGGGTGCGACCATCTTCCCCAAGGGAACCGAGGCGGTCGAGTTCCTGCGCGTGATCCGGGCCGGGGCGGTGGAGGTCATCGACGACGGCCGGGTGCTCGATCTGATGGGGCCGGGCGAGATGTTCGGCTATGCGTCACTGCTGTCCGGTCTCCCGACCGACTTCGGCACCCGTGCGTCCGAGGACTCGCTCACCTATCGGATCCCCGCCGATGCGGCGTCCGAAGTACTCGCCAAACCGCAGGGGCTGCGCTACCTGACTCGCTCGATGCTCGAGGACCGGCACCACCTCGGCTCGGGCCCGGACGCGGAACTCCCGCGGGACCAGCTCCGCCAACCGGTGCGCGCCGCCATCCGCTCCGCACCGGTGATCTGCACACCCGGGACGTCCGTCCGCGAGGCCGCCCGACGACTGACCGACGCCGGTGCGACCGCTCTGGTCGTCGACCTGGGGGACTCGGTCGGCATCGTGACCGACAGCGACCTGCGATCGAGGGTGGTCGGTGGTGGGCTGTCCAGCGACTCCCCCGTCTCGGCGGTCATGACCGCGCCTGCGTTCACGGTGCCGAGCGACAGGTCGGGAAGCGAAGTACTCGTGGACATGCTCGACCGTGGCATCCGCCACTTCCCCGTCGTGTCCGCCTCAGGTCGGGTCGTGGGGATCATCGAGGACCACGACCTCCTGGCCGTCGAACGGAGCTCGTCGTTCTTCCTCCGCCGCGCCATCGCCCGGGCGGGCACGATCGACCAACTGGTCGAGGCGTCGTCGAAGTTGCGACCCACGGTCATCGGCATGAGTCAGGGCCGCGTGCCCGCGGCCGAGGTCATGTCGGTCTTCTCGGTCGTCGCCGACGCGCTCACCCGGAAAGTGCTCGATCTCGTCATCGCGGAGACGGGCAAGCCACCGACACGCTTCGCCTGGCTGACACTCGGCAGCCAGGCCCGCCGCGAGGCACTGCCGAGTTCCGATCTCGACAGCGCCGTCGTCTGGTTCGACGATGACCATGCCGATCCGGCGTCGATCCGGCGGTACCTCGGGGCCGTCGCCACCCGGACGACCGACGTACTCCAGCGGTGCGGCTTCCACCCGGACGAGCACCGGGTGAGCGCGGCAGATCCCCTCTTCGTCCGATCGCTCTCCTCCTGGCGACGGTCAGCCCGGTCCTTCCTCGACGATCCCACCCAGGACAAGGCGCTGATCCTCGTGTCCGTGCTCGTCGACAGCCGTGCCGTGTGGGGGGACGAGACCGAGCCCCTGATCGCCGAGACGTTCCGGTCGGCAACGGCGCGTCCACGGCTGCTCCGCCTGCTCGCCGAGTTCGCGCTCGCCCACCGGCCACCGACCGGGTTCCTGCGGGGCCTGGTCGTCGAGTCAACGGGCGAGCACCGCCGGCGCCTCGATCTCAAGAACGGCGGGATCGTGCCCATCGTCGACATCGCCCGGTGGGCGGGGCTGGCGTCAGGCGTCACGTCAGCGTCGACCGTCGCCCGCCTCGGGGTGGCCGGGGCCTCCGGCACGCTGTCCCCCTTCGACGCCGTCACATTGCAGGAGGCCTTCGACCTGGTGTGTCAGCTGCGCCTCGACCATCAGGTCGCCCAGCTCCGGGCCGGCGTCGAGCCCGACGACTTCCTCGACCCCGACGAGCTGAACCCGCTGACCCGCAACTACCTCAAGGAGGCGTTCCGCGCCGTGGCCTCGGTGCAACGGCACATCGCCGCCGACCTGGGCCTGGCCCTCAGGTGAGCCGCCCGTCCCGCATCCGGTCCACCGCTCCCCCAGCAACGGCGACCTATCCCGAAGGTGGAGGCAACCGGGGTCGGACCCCGTGGCGCCTCGCCCACTTCTGCGTCGTCGACCTGGAGCTGAGCGGGCTGGACCCGAAGTACGACGAGATCATCTCGTTCGCCGCCGTGCCGATCGACGCCGGGCGCGTCGTCGCCGGCAACGCCGTCTACGGGCTGTCCCGGAACACCCGACCGCTGCCGGAGGAGTCGGTGCTCGTCCACGGGATCCGCACGGTGGACCTGGCCGATGCGCCGCCGCTCGACGAGGCTATCGAGCCGCTCGTCGACATCATGACCGGTCGCATCCTGGTGGCGCATGCCGCATGGATCGAACGATCGTTCCTCGACCCGGTCCTGCGCCGGCGGGGGGTGCGGCTCCGCGGGCCCATCCTCGACACCCGGGACCTCGGCCACCTGCTGGCGCTCGAACGAGGGGTGCCCTCCGTCTCGTCATCGCTCAGCGAACTCGCCCGCAGCCTCGGGCTTCCGGTGCACCGGCCCCACCACGCGCTGGGTGACGCGCTCACGGCCGCCCAGGTGTTCATCGCGCTGGCCACGCTGCTGGACGGCCACGCGCCCCAGACCGTGCGGACGCTGTCCCTCGCCAGGAGGCGGGTGCAGACGCTCTCCGTCTACCCCGCCGGGGGGAGCCCGGCGAGGCGGGCCTGACCACTACCGAGGGACAGCGACCTGCAACCGGATTCCTATGGTTCGTTTGGCTTCCTCTTATCCTGCTCTTGGATTCGATCCGTACCGTGGGTGGTGGAGGCGAGCAGTCCGCCCGACCGCTGCTCGGAAGACCATGGAGTGGATCATCACCGTGCCCCTACTGGCCGTCACGTTCGTCTGTGCATCGATCCCGGTGATCATGGACTCCGGCCGCACCCACTGACCGGTCGAACTGTGCGCACACCTACTCGCAAGGTGTGAACGCCACGTTTGTAGTTCGACCATCGGCGTGTGCGCCGCCGGGATTGCCCCTTGTGCGGACACCATCTACAGGTCTACCGTTGACAATTGGTGGATACACATGAGTACGCACCGGAGCCGCACGACGGGCTCGCCTCAAGGATCCGTGCCTACCGACATCGGCACGGGATGACCCAACGCGAGCTGGCCGACCAGCTCGGTGTCACCCAGCAGTCGGTCGCCCGGTGGGAGCAGGGCTCGCCCCCGAGCCGGCACATGGTCCGCACGCTCGAGGTTCTGGTCGACGAACCGGACACGGTCGACCGGTCCGACGACATGGCCGCCATCATCGGCATCCGCCCACCCGCGCCGACCCTGGTGCAACCTCGCGGCCTCGCCGAGGCCCGCAAGGCCTATGTGCAGGGCTGCCTCAAGCTGTTGGAGCGCGGCGAGCGCCTGCCCAACAAGGTCCTGCTACTGCTGGCCGACGAGCTGGGCTGGTCCGACGACGGCTGAATCGATGCCGGCGACGCGGAACGGCACCTCGTCGGCCACGCACGTCTCGGCGACCAGTTGACGCTGCGCAACGGCGCGGACGAGACCCGGGTCGTCTATCGGCTCATGGGCTGAACTGTCAGGTCTTCCCACCCGTTGACAGGAAGGTGATCGGCATGCCGTGCACGGGCGCCAACATCACCTCGTCGATTGTCAGGCTGCCGACCTCACGGTGCTGGCGGTACGCGACCTGGGCGCCGTAGCGGGCAGCGACCGCTTCCGGGCCATCGACCTCCTCGACCGCCATGACGATGGAGTAGATGCCCTCCCCCTGCGTCTCGAGGAACGTCGTGAATGCCGCCGCAGCCTCGGCTGATCCGGGAACAGGGGACACGAGCTCGATGCCTGCCTCCCAGTCGATCAGCACCCGGACCCCCAGATCGGGAAGTGCGATGTCGGCGAACGTGAGGCCCAGACCGCGCCACAGGTCCGCGGCCCGTTCCTGGTTGTCGTGGTGCACGCAGAACACCACGTGGTGGAGCTTCATCGGTGCATGCTCAGCTGCTCGTCCCGGACCGTTCGGCGAAGGCGCGCCGTTGCAGGTCCGAACTCGTGACCGTCCCGGGAGTGGGGACGCTCACAGCAGGTCCGTGATCGCCTTGAGCCCTGACTCGTACAGCACGCCGGGGAGCATGCCACCGTCGATCTCGATCGTGGTGCCGCTGATGTAGTCGACCTCGCCCGAGCAGAGGAACACGCACGTACGCCCCACCTCTGACGGCTCGCCGGCTCGACCCATCGGCACGCTGTCGAAGTACTCCGACCCGTCGGGGTCGTCAGCGGGGAGCACGAACGACCGGAAGTTGTCGGTCATCGTCGGACCCAGGGCCAGGCAGTTCACTCGGGCGGTCGGGCCCCATTCCTCGGCCAGCGACCGGGTCATGTGGTTGAGACCGGCCTTGGCCGCTCCGTAGGAGACGAGGGTGGGTGCCCCGGCCGGGTGCCCGGCACCACTCGAGATGTTGATGATCGATCCGGTCCCCTCCTGCTCCCGCATCTGACGGAACACACGGATCGCGAACCAGAGGGGGCTGATCAGGTTCATCTGGATGGCGAAGGAGTGGAAGAGGACGGTCCGCTCGAAGTCGTCGGCACCGCGCGGTGCACCCTGGATCTTCTGGACCAGTTCGGGGATGTCCTCGGCGTGTGGTGCCGGCACGGTACCGCCGGCGTTGTTCACCAGGATGTCGATCCGACCGAAGGAGTCGACGACCCGGTCCACGAACTCGTCGATCGCCCGGTAGTCCCCCTGGTCGCAGACCCACTGGGCCGAGCGTTCGGCACCCCCGGGAATGCCGTCGGCACCGGGAAGCGCCGGCAGCGGATTCCGGGAGCAACCGACCACTGTCGCCCCGGCCCGGAGCAGCTCATGGGCGATTCCCACACCGACCCCTCGGCTCGTTCCGGTGACCACCGCCACCTTTCCGTCGAGCTCTCCCACTGGCATACCTCCTGATGGACGGACCGGCTGATGCAACGTCATCAAAAACATAAACTGTTCTATTATTCGGCGCAAGGAGCGGGCAGGTCCGCTCCACGTCTGGGGGAAGCAATGCCACTACGGGTGATCCAGTTCTCGACCGGAAACGTCGGGCGGCACGCCCTCCGACAGCTCATCGAGCGGCCCGACCTGGAGCTCGTCGGGGTCCACGCCTCCGGGGCCGGCAAGATCGGGCGCGATGCCGCCGACCTGTGCGGCCTCGAGGAGCCGACCGGCGTCGTGGCTACGGACGACCTCGACGCGTTGGTGGGACTCGGAGCCGACTGTGTCGTCTACACGAGCCAGGCCGAGACACGTCCGCATGAGGCCATTCACGAGCTGACGGCGTTCCTGGGCGCCGGCACCAACGTCGTAGCCACCTCGTTGGTGTGGTTGATCTACCCTCCTCACGCCGACGCCTGGCTCACTGAGCCCCTGGAGGCGGCGTGCCTCGCCGGTGGTACCACCATGTACGTGAACGGCGTGGACCCGGGGTTCTCGGGGGACCTCCTGCCCCTTGCCGCGCTGAGCCTCACCGGCAGAGCCGACACCGTCCTCGTGCAGGAGATCTGCGACTACGGCTCCTACGACGACGCCGAATTCACCGGCGTCAGCTTCGGCTTCGGCACCACGCCGGACACGGTCCCGATGCTCTTCCTGCCCGGGGTCCTGTCCTCGATCTGGGGTGGACCCGTGCAACTGCTGGCCGACGAACTCGGAGTCGAACTCGAGGAGCTCCGTGAGCGCTACGAGCCGTGGGTGGCCACGGAGTCCATCGACTGCACGATGATGCGCATCGAACCTGGTGAAGTGGCTGCCGTCCGGTTCGCCGTCGAAGGCATCGTCGGCGGTGAGCCGAGGATCGTGATGGAGCACGTCAACCGCTTGACGTCTGCCGCGGCTCCCGACTGGCCGACCGCCCCCGAAGGCCGGCCCGGCGTCCACCGTGTCGTCGTCACGGGAAGCCCGGGCGTGGAGATCAACACCCATCTCGGCCTTGACGGCATCGACCACAACGTCGCCGGCGTGATCGCCACCGCGGCGAAGGCCGTCAACGCCATCCCGGTGGTGTGCGCCGCTCCGCCCGGACTCGTGTCGCTGCGCGACCTTCCCGTGTCACAGGTCGGCGGCTTGATGCGATGACGCCGACGCGACGGTCGAACCCCGCACCGGCCCGGCCGACGCGCAAGGTCGGCCGGGCGCAACTGCGCGGGGACAGGACCCGGGACGCCATCATCGGAGAGACCGTCCGCTGCATCAACGAGGAGGGGTCTGCCGCGGCCAGCGCCAATCACATCGCCGAGCGTGCCGGTGTGACCTGGGGCGTCATCCAGTACCACTTCGGTGACCGCAACGGGCTGCTCTCGGCTGTCATCGCCGACGGCTTCCGGCACTTCCGCCGTGCCATCGAATCCGTCCCGCTCCCTGACGGAACGACTCGCCAACGTGTCGAGGCGGTCGTCGAGGCCGCCTGGGAAGCGTTCTCCAGTCCGGAGTCACGGGCGAGCTTCGAGATCCTCATCTCCGCCCGGCTCGGCCGGGACCGGGCACGGGTCGACGAGTTGGAAGGCATGGCGCGTGACATGCGGCGGCTCAGCGGGGTGCTCGTCGGGGAACGGGTCGACTTCGGCGACAACAACGTGGTCGTCGGCGAGGTGCTGTGGGCGACGCTCCGAGGGCTGGTGATGGCGCAGATGGTCGCGTCGAGGACGATCGACTCGTCACGGGAACGGGAACTCCTCGTCGATCTGATCACTGGCCTGCTCGACGGTGTCCCAGCCTGAGGCCTCCCCTGCTCGACCTCGGCTACCGACCGGAGGAACCTGTCGCGCCGGCGGACGCTGATCAAGGTGCGTCATCAGCTTGTACAGGCTGAGGACGACCACCGCATGTCGTTACTCAGTAGGGCGCAGCGAGCTCGGTGAACATCGGAAAGTGCTTGATGTTGCACGTGAGTAGTCGTGCGTTTGCACGCAGTGCCGTCGCCGCAACGACGAGATCGGCGCCATCGATAGATCGATGGCTGGGCAGCCATGCACGACCGAGAGCGCCGGCGTCAACTGCGACGTCGACGTCGACCGGGTGCCAGGTCAACGTCCCGAGTAGGGCCAAGGTGACGACCTCTTCGGTCGGCCGCATACCGGCCAGGACCTCCACGCGGGTCATCTCGCTTGCGTGAAGCGGTCCCTCTGCTTGCTCGCGCTCGAGCACCTCGGCAGCACCTGGGTGCCCCCGCAGGTAGTCGATGAGTACCGATGTATCAACAAGCGCGGTCATGAACCGCGGTGGTGCAGGCGCCCACCGGAGCGCCGCTCTTCCACCCAGTCGGCGCCGTCGGTGTCCCGGTCCGCCCATGATCCGAACGCACGCCGCATGTCAGCAAGGTCGTCCTCGCTGGATCGCTGCGTGCCGTAGACGATCTCCACGGCATCGCGGATCAGGGCCGATATGGATCGACCGGTTCGCGCCGCCTCGGCGTCGAGGGCACGACGCTCCTCGGCAGTCAGCGAGATCTGCGTTCGTTGCATGATGTAAGTATACATCACTCCCCTTCTGCCAATTCCGCCAACGCATGGGCCACTACCCGGTCCCGTTCGTCGGTGGCGTGTTGCTTTCGGAGCGCAGCCGCCTGGGAGGCGTGGCCGGCACGCCGCATGAGTTCGGCCACGCTTGCGCCGGTTGCAGCCGACCACGTGAGGCCGGAATGGCGGAGGTCGTGGAAGCGCAGGTCACTCCTCCCGATGCCCGACCTGGCAGCCGACCAGGCGACACTCAGCGACCGATCGGTCCCGGTGACAATGAGATCGTCCGGACATTGCCGTCGTGCGAGTGACGTCGATCGTGACGAGCCCGTGCCCGAGGTCCACATCCATGCGCCGCGAACCACGCACTTCCCCTCGCCTGAGCTGACACCACGCCGCCAGGACGACGGCGATCCGGAGGTCTTCCGGCATCAGCTCCGCCATCGCCTCCACCTCGGCCATGGTGGCAACCGGACGCTCGGGGGCTCGTTCGACGGAAGCTCCACGGACCTGGCACGGACTCTTCTCGACGATGTCGTCCGTCACTGCGGACCGCATGATCGAAGACATCAGTCGGTAGGCCTTGGCCGCCGTAGTCGGACGAGTGCGAGCGATCCCCGCACGCCATCGCCGAACATCAGCGGTACCGATCGAGGGCAGGGGCACGGATCCGAAGGTCGGATCGATATGGCGGGCAAGTAGCCACGCGTAGAGCTCGACCGTCCGTTAAGCCAGGTCGATCCTCTGATCGAGCCACTCCTCGGCGTACCTGCCGAAGGCAATTTCCGCATCCATGCCGACCCACCGCTCGTCGCTCGTGACGAATCATTCGCGGCAGGCCCATTGCCCCGCGATCAACCAGCGCGAACACTACGACCGAGGAGCGACGCGGAACGCCCGGTCGACGTCCGAGCCGACGCCGGCCCGCCGTGGTTCTCATGACACCAGATTTGGTATCATGAATGCATGGACGCTGCAGTGCTGCTTCAGGAAGCCCGTCGCAGGAGTGGCCTGTCTCGGAGGAAGCTCGCCCGACGCGGAGGCACCTCGGCCTCCACGTTGTCCGCCTATGAGTCGGGAGCTTCGGTCCCTTCCGTCGCTACCTTGGAGCGCCTGCTCCGGGCCGCTGGATTCGAGGCCGAAGTCAATCTGAGGCCGGCGCCTCCGAACGACGAGCGGGAGCTGACCGAGAAGATCGAGGTCTTGTTCTCCTTCGTCGACGCCCTCCCACGACGTCAACGGGGCCCGCTCGACTACCCCAGATTCGGCACGGCAGGGGCACCCCGCCGATGAGGCCGATCCTCGATGCGGTCGTCGAGCTGCACGACAGCCTCGATGCAGCGAGGATCCCTCACGCCTTCGGAGGGGCCTTCGCCCTGCTGTGGTGCACCGGCGAGCCGAGGACCACAGTGGACATCGATCTCAACATCTTCGCCTCCCCGATTCAGGCACGGCATGTCCTCGACGCGTTGCCGGAAGGCATTGTCGCTTCCGATGAAGAGGAGACGCAGCTGAGGACTGCCGGCCAGTGCCGGTCGATGTTCGACGGAATTCCCGTCGACATCTTCTTGGACACGACCCCGTTCCACGACGACCTGCGCCTTCATGTCAACGAACATCATCTGGCCGACAGGAAGCTCCCCTTCCTCGGCTGCAATGACCTTGCCATCTTCAAGGCCTTCTTCAATCGCCGTAAGCACTGGGCGGACATCGAAGAGATGCTTCGGGCAGGTCGGCTCGATGTCCCGTACGTGATCGGATTCCTGGGCGAGTACCTCGGACCTGACGACGAACGTATTCGTGAGCTGCTGACCATCCGCGACGAAATTGCAGGCCCACCAGTTTCCTGACTCCCCCAGCTTCCCGAGCGTGTCGCTCAGCGGCTCGGGCTGAGTGCACGGCGAAGTGGCCACCCGTCGCCTCTCGTCACTCAGTCGGTGGTGAGCGCCGTGTTCCGCGCAAGGACCGCGAAGTCCGCGTCAGCATGGAGGATGGGCACCTTCGCACGGATCGCGATTGCTGCGATCAGACAGTCGATCAGTTTCCGCGGAGTTTCGCCGTATCGGCGGCAGCTGCGATAGAGCGCTGCAGCTTCCTCGTAATCAGCCGACTCGGTCGGCAGCAACGTTGCTGTCGCGAGCAACCTCCGGAGATCGGAGAGATGCCGATCGTCTCGAGCACCGGCGAGAATCTCCATCCATACCGGCTCGCAAACGGCGATGTCCGTTCCGAGGAGTTCATCGACGCGGAGACATGCAGGACTCCCCGTGTCCCGCAGGAACTCGATCCACGCCGAGGAGTCGACCAGAATCACGAAGTTCGGCTGGAGCGGAGTTCCTCGAGGTCGCCCTCCCACCCGGAACCTCGCAATGCCCGGGCGTCGTCTATCGACAGCGCTTCGGCAGCGAGCAGGCGCAACGCAAGGTTGACGGCCTCACGCTTTGTCGACAGGTGGTAGCGCTGCATCACGGCCCGACAGGAGTCGTCGTCGACATCAATGTTTGTGCGTGTCATACACCAAGAATACACCAGACCACTCGGCCCCCCGCAGTTCAAGGGATCCACGGCCTACCCGTCAGCGGCCAGGCTCCGGTCGCTGCTTCGACAGCAGCTCCAGTGAATGGGGAACGTCAGGAGCAGGACCGAGCACACATCTGCTCACACCCCCCAGCGTCCCGCGCTGACGTCAGAGGCAGAGCCAGCCCTCGAGTGCACGGGTCTCAGCGATGTCGGGCCGACCTCCTGATGGAGGGTCCGGGTAGAATGAGGTCATGTCCGAGCAGCGAATTCCCGCTCCGCAGGCGAATGGCAACCTCGAGCCCTTGAGTGAGGAGGACCGCGTCTGGCTCGCAGAGCGTCTCGTCGAGTACAAGGATCTGCTCGAGTTCCTCCACGCCAATTGAGGCTTCCCACGCTGGCCATCGTCGTGGCGATCTACCATTCGATCCGTCAGGACGACGAGTGGTTCGACGAACCTGACGAGCTGGATCGGATCGAGCGAATTCTCACTGAGCTGTAGCGGGAGGAGGATCCCGTGATTGCCGCTGCTACAGCGGTCGGCCGGATTGCTCGCTCTCAAGCGTTCACGGGGGGAACAAGCGGACGGCCCTTCTCATCGGAAGATGGATACTCGACAGGAACGGTGTAGCCGGGCTCAGGTTCATTCCAGAACATGACAAGGAGCTTGGCAATCTCCTGCTCTCCGCGGCCAGGGGCATCGACGAGACCCAGCATGTAGTGGACCTGTTCGAGTCTCGCCGGTAGCCGGATCAGGGTTCGGGCGGAACTGCGAGTCCACCACATCGGATTGAACTACGAATTGAGGGATGGAGGAACCTTCTGCCCGCTCCGCACTCGAATCGGAACGGGTGTCGGCATCGGACCGGGTGCACACGTTGAGGACCGAACTCGCGTGGCTCGCCGGCGATTCAGATGACGCAAATGGCGACGACGAGCACGACCCCGAAGGTTCGACAGTGGCCTTCGAACGCGCCCGGGTGGCCGCCCTTCTTACCGACGCCGAGTCCAATCTGAAGGATCTCGACTGGGCCCTGACGAAGCTGGAGGCCGGGAGCTACTCGGTGTGCGAAGTCTGTGGAAGAGAGATAGCGCGAGAACGACTCGAAGCGTTGCCCGCGACCCGCAGCTGTGTTGTGTGCGCAACAGCGACACACGACAGCTGAGAACCGGCCGTGGTCCACCTCTTGCCGAGCACCCTCAGCGGTCAGAGCTGATGCAGTGCAGCCATCACGACTGGGGTGGGCGTCGGTCCGGTCGATTGCGGCCGATCCTGTCGGATCCGGGTCCGAGGCCCGGAACCTCCACTGTTGTCGTGAGCAGCTCGGCGTCCTCCCGGACAGTACCGACGTCGGCCAGGTCCGGTTACGAGAAATGGGTGAGGGGTCGCTCCAGGCGAGTGCCGTCGACGGTCACGTCGACCTTCTCGTTGTAGAAGGCGACCAGTCCGGCGATCGGCAGCAGCTGCCGGGTCGGGAAGTCATAGGCCCAGGCGAGATCGGGTAGCAAGCTCCCGTCGACGGCAACCGACCAGTAGGAGCTGGTCGTACCTTTGTACGGGCAGGAGGTCACCGTGTCGCTCGCCCGCAGATGTTCGAGATGGACGTCGAGGCGATCGAAGTAGTACCTGGTCGGCAATCCGGTCTCGAAGACCATGACGGTGCGGGACGATTCGGCGAGCACGACGCCGTCCAGCTCAATTCTGACTCGGCGGTCCGATCGCAGGGCGTCGACCCGGGTGTAGGGATTTCGAGGGTGGACGAACACCTCTTCCTCCTCCTCGAACCAGCTGTCCAGCGCCGACCAGTCGAAGCGGACCGTCCCGGTGATCCCTTCGAGATCCGACGCGATGTAGTGGTGAGCGACACCTCGACGCTCCTCCGCTCCCACACGCACGCCGAGGCGCCGTGCAGTTCCGCGCCGCAGGTGTTCCTCGTGCTCCTCGTCGATCAGGATCTCGGGATCGATGTCGGTGATCGGGATGTAGTACTGCGGGAAGTAGGGCCACTCCCACACGTAGCGGGCATTCCTAGAATCGATGACCACCGAGCCCTGCAGGGTGGCTCGGATGCGCCTCGGGACCGGCTCGACATGGTTCACGGGGACGATCGCCTGGGGGTAGTCGTTCACTTGCGGCCTCACCGGGTCAGAGTCGGATCTGCCCCCAGATCCTACGGGGCCGGCTCGTCATCGACACCGGGTATCGCGTGCACAGAACGGGACCTATGGCACTGAGCCCGTCGACACGTGAAGAATACGCTTGGCGCATGACCGATGGTGAACTGTCGCGACGGTCGCCGGGTGACGAGCCCATCGTGGCCCCCCGGCGCTGCGCCTCCCCGACACCTGCAGCCCCGACACCCGCAGCCCGGTCGGGTGGATGGCGCCGACGGGACCCGAAGTTCCGGCGTCCGGGCGGTCCACCGACGTTCGCTGCCCACGCGGCCGCACCCGTCGCAGTGGTGATCGTCCTTCTCGGCATGGTCGGCGTCTTCGCCCCCTCCACGGTCGGGGCCAGCCCGGCACCGGCGGCGACCTCGGGCGAGGGGGTGGCGGCGCAGGCACGCGCGGCCGGGCTCTCGTCAGACCCGTGGGCCGCCAGAGGAACGGCCGATCCGGCATGGAGCACGCGGACCCTCCAGCCGGCCGTCACGACGACCAGTCCCTGGTCGCTCCAGACAACACCCAATCCGACAGTGCCCTCGGGGACCCTCACCGCCGACGCCTGCGTGAGTTCGTCGTGCACCGCAGTCGGGGACCACGTCGACCCCACGGGCGATCTGGTCACCTGGGCCGAGAGCGAGAACGGCTCCGGCTGGACACTGGAATCGACCCCCAACCCGATGGGCGCATCGGCCAGCGAGTTGCTCGGTGTCGCATGCCCGTCGGCCGACGCATGTACCGCCGTCGGGTTCTCGACGTCCAGCACCGGCGTCACGAGCACCCTGGTCGAGACCTGGAACGGCGCGAGCTGGACGATCCGACCCAGCCCCGTTCCCCCGGGCACCAGCGCGAGCGGGCTCCTGTCGGTCGCCTGCCCGTCGCCCAGCGCCTGCCAGGCCGTGGGCGAGGCAACCGGCAGTGCCGGTGGCGAAACGTCCTTCGCCGAGGGTTGGAACGGCACGGCCTGGAGCATCGAGACGGTGCCGCAACCGGCCGGCTCCACGGGCAGCCGCCTCCTGGGTGTGGCGTGTCCCGCCGCGGGGGACTGCACCGCCGTCGGCGGCTACGGGAGTCCGGGCGGCGTCGGCCTCACCCTGGTCGAGACCTGGAACGGCGCGAACTGGAGTGTCCAGACCACACCGAATCCGGGCGGCGCGACGGGCAGTGGGTTGGTCGGCGTTTCGTGCACCTCGGCCAACGCCTGCACCGGTGTGGGTTCCTACGACACGAGCTCGGACGCATTGCTCGCCCTGGCCGAGGGGTGGAACGGCACGAGTTGGAGCATCCAGAGCACGCCGAGTCCGCAAGGCGCGATTGGTGCGGCGCTCAACTCGGTCTCCTGCACTCTGGGAACGTGCACGGCCGCCGGCTATTCATCGGGTTCGACCCATGCCGACGTTCCGCTAGCCGAGGGGTGGAACGGCACGAGTTGGAGCATCCAGACAATCCCCAGCCCCTCGGACGCGACGGCTGGCGGACTACTGGCGGTCTCGTGCGTCTCGACCACTTCGTGCATCGCCGTCGGGTCCTATGACCGGGGCGCGAACTCCATTCCCGTACCCCTGGTCGAGGCGTGGAGCGCACCGACCTGGAGGGTCGAGACCAGCGCCATGCCCGAGAGCGCGGGCATCAGCTTCCTGAGGGGGGACTCGTGCGTCTCGGCGGCGATGTGCGTCGCCGTCGGCTCCTCCGAGAACGACGTGGGCGCCACCCTCACCTTGGCCGAAGCCTGGAACGGGACGAGCTGGAGCGTCGAGAGCACGCCCAACCCGGCCGGCACCACCAATGCCCAGCTCAACGCCGTGTCGTGCAGCTCATCGAGCGCCTGCACCGCCGTGGGCTATTACTACCAGAACGCCACCGGCGCCACCCTCACCTTGGCCGAATCGTGGAACGGCCGGACCTGGAGTATTCAGAGCACGCCGAATCCGGCCGGCACCACGACCAGTGGGCTCTTCGGGGTGTCGTGCACCTCGTCGAGCGCCTGCACCGCCGTGGGCGAGGGTGCGGCCGAGCCGCTGGCGGAGGTGAGGAGCGGAACGGCCTGGACCATCCAGGCCACCCCGATGCCGGCCGGATCGGTGTCGACGATCTTCTTCGGCGTGTCGTGCACCTCGGCCACGAGTTGCACGGCGGTCGGGATGGACACCCTCAACGGTGGCGACGCCCAGACCCTGGCGGAGCGCAGCAACGGCGCCGGTTGGACGATCCAGACGACGCCGGATCAGCCCGCGGGTGCCAACATTCTCTCGGGCGTGTCGTGTCCGACCGAGACCGCCTGCGTCGCCGTAGGGAGCTTCGAGAACACCAACGGCACGGTGTCGCTGGCTGAGGCGTGGAACGGCACCGACTGGACCATCGAGGACACACCCGATCCGACCACGGCGGCCGACGCTCCCGGCCTGGCCGCGGTTTCATGCACCTCGGCGTCAGACTGCGCCGCCGTCGGGAACTACTCGATCTACAACCTTCCGGTCGCATTCGCCGAGGCGTGGAACGGCACCACCTGGACCGTTCAGGGCGTCCCGAGCCCGGCTGGCAGCGTCTCCAGTCTGCTGGACGGCGTGACCTGCACATCGGGCGGCTGTACGGCGGTCGGCTACCGCCAGGGCAGTTCGGGGGTCCAGGTGACGCTGGCGGTCGACAACCCGGGTGCCGTGGGCATCGCCGCGGACCCCGCTGGCCCGGGCTATTGGTTGGTCAACGGTGCAGGAGTGGTCGCCCCGCACGGCAGCGCCACGTTCCATGGCGACGCCCGATCGCTGACCTTGGCCCAGCCTGTCCGGGGCATCTCGGCCACGTCGGACGGCAGGGGCTACTGGCTGGTGGCCGCCGATGGGGGCGTCTTCGCCTACGGCGATGCTTCCTTCCACGGATCGGCGGGCTCGATCCATCTCAACCAGCCGGTCGTGGGGATGGCAGCCACCCCTGACGGGAAGGGGTATTGGCTGGTGGGCGCCGACGGGGGCGTCTTCGCCTACGGCGACGCCAGGTTCTACGGGTCCCTGCCCGCGCTCGGGGTCCACGTCTCGGACATCGTCGGGATCGCCACCGCCCCGTCGGGGAACGGGTACCTGCTGGTCGGATCGGACGGCGGCGTGTTCGCCTTCAGGACCGCGGTGTACCACGGGTCGCTGCCCGGCCTCGGCGTCACCGTCACCGACGTCGTGGGCGTCGCTCCGTCGGCCAACGAGAGCGGGTACCTGCTGGTGGGCGCCGACGGCGGTGCATTCTCGTTCGGGTCCGGCGCGCCCTATGAGGGGTCGCTACCGGGCGACGGCGTGTCGGTGACCGATGTCGTGGGCATGGCCCTCACCCCCGATGGCGCGGGCTACTGGATGGCCGAGGCCACCGGTCCCGTATGGAACTTTGGGGACGCCGGCGACCTCTGACGCTTCTGACTCACCACTCCCCCGCCGGCCGAGTACTCCGATTCGATCCACGTCTGCTGATTCGCCCCGGATCTGGTGGAGAGCCTCCGCGGACAGCAGGGCGACTCACACCGAGCTCAGCACCGCGAGGGGCCACCGATTGCGAGGGCGTGCAAGACCGCTCACCCTGGTTGAAGAACCTGGTCAAAGGTGCCAATGCGGTCTAAGCCGGCGCAGCTGAGAGCGCCAACTACGGCACCAAGCCAGTCGAGCTGGGAATGCTCGAGCCGGTCCTCAACCACGAGTGGGCTCACCCCTGCCGACGAGCGACTCAGCAGTGGAGGAGACCGTGTGGTTCGAAGCCGCCTTCGCTCTGTTCGGTTGGCGCTGACTGGTGGGACGAGCGGGATGGATGAGATGCTCGGAAACCGGAAGAGAAAGCGGTACAGCCATGAAGAACGACATCACCGAACTGCTGGGTATCGACGTACCGATCCTCGCGTTCAGCCACTGCCGGGACGTGGTGGCCGCCGTGACGAGGGCGGGCGGACTCGGCGTGCTCGGGGCAGTGGCCCACAGCCCCGAGCAGCTCGAGATCGACCTGGACTGGATCGAGGCGGAGGTGGGTGACAAGCCGTACGGCGTCGACTTGATCATCCCGGCCAAGTACGCAGGCGACGAGGGCGGCGGCTACACGGCAGCCGACATCGCAGCGCTGATCCCCGCCGAGCACTGGGAGTTCGTCAACGACATCCTCAGGCGTTACGACGTCCCCGAGCTGCCCGAAGACGCCCGGGGCGGGGTGTTCCGCATCGAGGAGGACACGCCGGCGCCATTCTCGGCTCTGTCCGCCGGCCCGCAGCTCGACATCGCACTGAGTCATCGGACCGCGTTCGTGGCCAATGCGCTGGGCTCACCACCTCAGCACATGATCGATCGCTGCAAGGAGGAGGGCCGACTGGTTGGCGCATTGGCCGGCAAGGCCGTGCACGCAGAGCGGCATGTCCAGGCCGGGGTGGACATCATCATCGCCCAGGGAGGCGAGGCCGGCGGACACACCGGCGAGATCGGGTCGATGGTGCTCATCCCCGAAGTGGTCGATGCCGTGGCGCCGGTGCCCGTGCTCGGTGCGGGCGGTATCGGGCGCGGCCGCCAGATGGCCGCCGCCATGGCGCTTGGGGCCCAAGGCGTCTGGTGCGGCTCGGTCTGGCTCACGACGGACGAGGCCGAGACGAATCCTGCGGTCAAGGCGAAGATGCTGGCTGCCACCAGTGCCGACACCATCCGGTCGCGGTCGCGGACAGGCAAGCCGGCCCGCATGCTCAAGTCGGCGTGGACCGAGGAATGGGACGACCCCACCCATCCCGCGCCCCTGGGCATGCCGCTCCAGCCGATACTGACCGCCCAGGCCATAGAGCGCATCGACCGCGGCTCGGTCCGGTCCGGATCGGGCGCCGAGAAGCTGGCCAACTACTTCGTGGGCCAGATCGTCGGCGCCATGAACGAGACCAAGCCGGCGGCGACCGTGGTCTACGACATGGTCGACGAGTTCATCACGGCCATCGAGTCGGTGTCCGCCCAGATGAATGCCTGACGCCCCGCCTGGGCCTCGTTCTACAAGGAAGCTTCGACCGGGGTCAGCACCTCTGCGCAGCTGGCCAGCACCGACTCGGACCAGACGACCGAGCCGGCGGTGAGGCGCATGTCGAATTCGAGGTAGGCGCCGCCGAGAAAGGTGTCCACCTCGAGCCGGTGGACGGGATCCACACCGGACATGGCCGGATAGGTGATCGATGCCGGGCCGGTGAACCGCAGCTGGTCGCCGAAGGCATCGGTGCGGATGGCGAGGTCACAGTTCCACCGGATCAGTTCGTGGACCTGGGTCCCGCCCGGGGGGCCCGGCAGGTGGCGCAGCGAGTACATGGGGGTGCCGCTCGGGAGCAGGGCATCGGACAGCTCGGCCTGTAGCCGTTCGGCGGGGGCCACCTCGACCCTGGTCAGCACGCAGTCACCGGGACGGGCCAGCGTGCCCACCGCAGCCGCTGACTCGAGATCGACGGTGATGTCCGCCAGCTTCTTCGGCGCGCCAAGCAGCTCACGGCCGGCGGCCAGCGCGGCCTCGTTGGTCACGTAGATGTAGGGGATGTAGAACCCCGGATTGCCGTCGTCGTCGACGACGTGCAGGATCGAGACGTACTCGCCGTAGGGGCCGAGCGTGCTGGCGCCGTAGTCGGCCACCAGGACGGCGCCGAACGCCGGGTCGTCCAGGTGGAGGCCCCTGGGCACCAGGTCGGAAATGTCGCCGGCGACGGTGAACGTGGCCATCACGGCCCGGCATCCCCAGTACTCGATGCCGCGTTCGGAGTCCATCTGGAACAGGGGCGAGTCCAGCGGTGTGCTCTTCCAGGTCACCATGTGGCCATCATCTCCTCGAAGTCGTAGTCGGTGCGTTCGTAGTTGTCGATCAGGTCCCGGGCGGCATCGAGGGCGAGCACCTCGAGGGTGCCGTCCTCGATGAGCAGGCTCCGTGCGTCACGGAACAGCTTCTCGACCAGGGCATCGCGGCTGAGGCCCTGTGCACCGACCACCTGGAGCGCATCATTGGCGACCTCGTAGGCGGTCCGCTTGGCGAAGACCTGGGCGGTGCGCGCATGGCGCGGCGACGCCCCTGCCGCCTGCTCGCTGGCGCCCGGCAGGTTTGCCTGGGTGTGGGCCAGTGCCGCCCGCGAGTAGGCACGGGCCGTCTCCACCCGTTCGAACATCGCGTACAGGGTGAGCTGGATGTTCTTGTGGCGCGACAGCGGCCCTCCCCCTTGGATCCTCGTGCGGGCGTGGTGGAGCGCCTCTTCGAAGGCAGCACGGGCGACGCCGACGGCGACGTTGGAGATCACCGAGCTGGTGAGGCAGAGCAACTGGTCCTGGAAGGCGGGGTACAGCGGCCCGGGCGGGACGAGGACGTTGCGCTCGGGCACGGCGACGCCATCAAAGAAGATCTCCCCCTGCGGGTCGTCGCGCACACCCATCATGTCCGCCGGGGGCCCCCGTCGGACTCCCGGCTGATCGAGATCGACCACGGCGAAGAGGCTGTGGACCAGGTCACCGTCGCCGCCCGCCTGGGCATGGACCGCTGCATGGGTGGCGATGGGACCCGAGCTGACCCAGGCCGATTTCTGCCCCCGGAGAACCCAGCCACCGTCGACCCGCTCCGCCACCAGCTGGGCACGTCCATAGGTGGACGACTCGGAGTCGCGCACGGAGATGAAGTCGCTCCCATGGTCGGGCTCGGTGATCGCCCAACAGCCGTGGTAGGAGCCCGTCTCATCATCGACCCACGGCACCATGAGGTCGTCCTTCAACTCCTGGCTCCCGAAGTTGGAGATGCACATCACCGGGAGCATGTCGACCAGGAACGCGGTGGCCAGACCGAGACTGCCCCAGCCCAGCTCCTCGAGGACCACGGACTGGGTGAGGGCGGAGAGCCGCTCGTCGGGGCCGCCGGCTTCGGGTGGAAGGAACAGGCGGTGGTAGCCGAGCGACTTCAGGGTCGCCATGGCCGTGAAGAAGGGGGATCCGGGGCTGATCCGCTCCATGGGCGTCATCCTGTCCAAGGACCACGCTGCCGGTCGGAGCACGTCGACCGCGATGCGGTGCGCTTCCTGACGCAGCACGCGCTCGTCGTCGGTCAGTTCTGCCAGGTCAAGGAATTGACCACCCCCGAAAGTGCTCACATGGCAACCGTAGGGGTCGTCTGCCGAAGCGAACAGGGCCGGAAGACTCTGCGCAACTGCCTCCCGGGATCCGGTCCGGACTCCCAGGAGGCCCACCGCTCAGGGTCGAACCACCGCTACCTGACCTCGGCCCCCGAAGGGAGTGTGCTCAGCCTGGAAGGCTGGGGACACTGCACGCGTCCAGACGGTGCCTCTCCCCTGATCGCTGCCGGACCGGTGGGACAATCAGTCAGCGCGCTTGGGCACCTAGCCGATCGTGATGGACAGCGTTGCTGTCGCCGTGTTCTGCGCTGGCGGCTTGGTCTTGGTCTTCTTGTCCACGACCTGGACGGTGAAGTCGTAGGTCCCTGCCGTCTTGGCCTTGCCCGAGATCACGCCCTTCGAGCTGAGCTTGAGGCCAGGGGGCAGCGGAGTCGATCCGGGGACGAGGGACCACTTGTAGGGAGGATTCCCGCCGCTGGCAGCGAGGGTTGCGGAGTACGAGACCTTGTTGGTCTTGCTGTAGACGGAGCCGCTCGGGAGGGAGGTGGTGGTGATCCCGATCGAAAGGACGGTCAGCGTGACTGCCTGGGTGGCGTTCGGGGCGGTGCCATTGGCGGCACCGAAGGTGATCGGGAAGGAGCCCGAGACCGTCGGGGTGCCCGACAGCACGCCGGCTGCGAAGGTCACGCCGGTGGGCAGGGTGCCCGTCTCGTTGACCGTCGGCGTCGGGAAGCCGGTGGTCGTGACAGTGAAGCTGCCGGCCGTGCCCTTGGTGAAGGTCGCCGAGTTGGCCGACGTGATGGCCGGGGCACTGGTGATCTCGTAGCTCAACGTGCCGGTGGAATTGAGGTAGCCATTTCCCGATGCCGGGGTGAACACTGCGTACAGCGTGTCGGTTCCCACCGGGAGGCTGGAGGTCTGCACCGTCGCCATCCCGCCGGTCACGGTCTGCGGGGAGCCGATCGGTGTCGTTCCGTTCTCGAACTGGACCGTGCCGGTGGCGGACGAGGAAGAGAGCGTGGCCGTCAGGGTCACTTGCCCGCCGGACGCCTGTGAGCCGGTCGGTGATGCGGTGAGGGTGGTGGCGGTCGGCGCGGGATAGACCTGGGTCCAGGTGCCGGCCGAGGAGTTGATGGAGATGTCCGCCGAGTCGTACCTGGTGTTCGGCGGCAACCCTGGCTTCGTCGTCTTCAGACGGAGTTGGTAGAGGTTCTCGTAGCCGCTGCCAAGCGCGTTGTGGTTGGGCCAGTCGGCGATCAGGGTGGCGATCGACTCGTCGTCGCTGGCACCGGTCTCGACCGGAAGCGTCGACGTGTTCAGCGGTGCGGGGGCAGACGTGTTGGGGTACACCGTCGACGACCCGAGCACATCACCGTTCCACGTTCCGGGAGCGGTGCCGCTGACCGGCAGATAGCCGTAGAGGGTGGCCTTCGTGTCCCCGGCCCGGATGACGCCCGTGCCCAGGACGTACGCCGCGACGGGCGAGTCGCTGAGGTTCCCACTGGTGACCTGATGGCCTGATGCGTCGTAGAAGACGAGTGCGCCGACGGAGCTGGCATCCGGCTCCCAGGGCGGTGCCGTCCCGGTGGCACCTGCGGTGGAGGCGAGTGCGGCCAGGCACGCGCTCGCGGCCAACACGGCCCCGAGGAGAGCGGCGATGATCGCTCGGAGCGTGACGCGATGGATGGGATTCCTCATGGGTGTTGGCCTTTCATGGACGGCCTCGACGAGACGGAGGCGTGTCGGGCTCGCTGATTGGTGCGAAGGGGTTTCCCTCTAAGNNCTAAGACCTGTAGACATTACCCAGTACTCCGCACAATCATCGTTGTTTCACTCATGGCGACAAGTGTCAGCGAGGATTAGGCGATGACACGCAGAGATCGTCCTGATGCCACAAGCGCCCGCGCGGTGGCGCAGGGCGGCCGACGAGATGCGCAGCGGTTGGCACCGACACTCGGCAGATCCCGCCAACGGGGCCACGCTCATCGGCCCTCACCTTCCCAAGCTGAGTTCCGGACCAGCCACTGACCTGGGTCTTCGTCTTGAGCTCCGTCAGCGGCTCAGTCGCACCCCCCCGCCCCGGCCCGTGTCAGACGGAGACGGGCGTGAAGCCGCCCGTCCACTGCAGGTCCTGCAGGCGGGCCGGCTTGGAGAAGTCCACCGAGGCCAGGTCGACCACGTAGGTCTCCGGGTTGCCGATCATCCGGTAGGCGTAGCGGGGGGTGCTCAGGTTCAACACAGCGTCCCAGACGGTTACCTCGGGCACGAGGTCCTTGCCCATGACCTCCTTGATAGCGCCCGCAGGGATGTCGAAGGCGTTGCACACGTGCAGCGCCAGCAGTTCGGCCTCGTGTGCGTCGGCCACCTGGTCGACGAGCCGGAGGACGCTGAAGAGGCGCACGAACCGTGCCGCCGGGGTGTAGTCGGCCGGAATGCCGCGCAAGCCCTCCCCCTGGCCGGGTGCGGACAAGGTGAGGCCCCCGACCACTTCGTCCGGCGGGTTCTCCGCCGAGACGCCCAGGTAGTTGCCGAG
>PLRX01000006.1 GCA_003164095.1 Acidimicrobiaceae bacterium
TCAAATCCGCGACGCACCACTAGTGCTTTCGACGCCCTTCGCCAAAGGATCGTACTCACCCCCACGTACGGTTGGGATAGGTGCCTCGTTGTGGGACCACCAGCTGATCTCCTTCGATCGGCCCTACGAAGAAGCTAGCAATACCGAATGTTGGAGGCGTCGGATCGCCTCCGAGTTCTCGGCCCACCTGGGGCCCCCAAATCGCCGGGTCAAGTTCGATATCTGCAAGCACGCACACTTCGATCTACCGTTTAGTCGATGGCGCCGAACAAGCAGCCCACGCCGGAGGATCGCAGCGATGCCATCCAGATCGCGCTGACCGGCCTGGCGTCGGGTGAGGATCCCGACGAAACCATCGCCAAACTCGGCGATCTGCACATCCGGTACAACACGTTTCCCGCCGAAGAACTCCTCGAGCTCGCCTCCGACGCCATCGACGCGTCGGGCGCGACGGCCGCGGACCCCATCGATCTCGAAGGGATCCGGGAGCGATTCCTCCCCGACTACCCCTTTTCCGGCAAGACTCAGCACTACAAGAGCAAGTACGCGATCTCCGCAGCTGCAATGATCCACGGCGGCGTGTATCCCGACCTCCTCGATGACGCCGCGTGGTGGCAGGCCGATGATCTGTGGACCTACTCCTTCTTCGCGTTTCTGATCTACGTGAGGGTCGCGGCCGAGCGAACGGGGCAGTCCGCCGAAGAGGTTGCACGCTCAATTCACCAGGGGGGCTGAACGGAGTGCCATGCTCGTCCGGCGATTGAAATGCAACGGATGAGGTCCTGAAATGGTGATGGCGGAACAGAGGGTGACTGGGGAGGAGGAGCAACCCGACCTCAGTCCTTCTCGGTCGCCGAAACCTACCGCTCGAGTCGTCGTCCTCATCACCAGTCTCTACCTGGTGCTCTCGTTCGGACTGAACTGGAACCTCTGGAGCACCGATCCGTCAAAGGTCACCGATACCGGACCTGACGCGAACGCGAACGTCTGGTACTTCGAGTGGGCCTACCACGCCATCACCCACGGACTGAATCCGTTCTACGCCCACCTCATCAACTATCCGTATGGGCTGAACCTCCTCGCCAATACGAGCAGCCTCCTCCTCGGAGCCCTAGCTGCACCTGTGACAGCACTCTGGGGCCCGATAGTTGCCTTCAACCTGATGTGCACGGTGTCGTTCGCTGCATCAGCGCTCGCCGGCTACTTCTTCGTCCGCCACTGGGTGACCAATGAAACCATCGCGTTCATCGGCGGCCTGTTCTACGGGTTCTCGCCGTACATGATCGCCCAAGGCCGCGGGCATCTGAACCTCTCGTTCGGCGTGCTTCCGCCCCTCGTCTTCCTCGTCGCCGACGAGATCCTCGTCCGTCAGCGGGGAGCGGGAAGCACTCGCCGATGGGGCATCCTGCTCGGCGCTCTACTGTCAGCCCAGGTCTTCGTCTCCACCGAAGTGCTGGCGTCGACGCTCGTGATGATGGTGTTCTGGGTGGTCTACTCGGTCATCGTCGACCGCGCTCGCCTCGCAGAGCGGCTGCGCTACGCGGCCCGAGCCACCGGCTGGTGTCTCGGAACGTTGCTGGTGCTCGCTTCGTACCCGATCTGGTACGCCACGTCGGGCCCAGGACACATCAAGGGACCCATCCAGCTGGTCCCGCAGGCCTATCGCGCTGCGCTCGCAGGCCCCATCGACCCCGACAGCCTGATGCGGCTCTCATCGGGCCACCTGGCCGCCGTTGCCGACAAGTTCGCTAATGGGACGTCAGAGAACGGCAGCTACTTGGGGTTCACGCTCATCCTCTTCCTGTTGGTTGGAACCGTGATGCTGTGGCGTCGCTCTGCAGTCGTTCGCATCGCCTTCCTGACCGGATCGACGGCGTTCATCCTCAGCCTTGGAGCCTCGCTCACGACGCTCGGCGACATCAGTACGAAGGGTCAGCGCGTGCCATTGCCCGAACGTCTCCTGTCGTCCCTGCCGCTCCTCAGCAATGCGATCCCCGCTCGCTTCTCGCTGTTCATGGACCTGTTCGCCGCGCTGCTCCTCGGGCTCATCCTCGAACAGTTCTGGAAGTACCTGCTAGGTCGGTTCGCGTCGGACGGGAGCGGGTGGCGGGCACAACTGGTCTTCACGCTGACGGTGGTGCTGATCCTGCTGCCACTGGTCCCGGTGGCGCCGTTCACCGACGTGTCGAAGGTTTCAGTTCCCGCTGTGTTCACGGATCGAGGAGCTGCTGTCGATCTCCACGGAGTCACGGTCGTGTTTCCATATCCGTCGACTTCGAACTCGGATGCGGAGATTTGGCAGGCAGAATCAGGCTTGGCCTTCGCCATGCCTGGCGGAGACTTCATCGTCCCAGGTGACGCGGCCGGAGACATCGCCTTCTCGTGGGACTTGGGCTACACCCGTCACTCGGTCGTCGCCACCACCCTCACGCTTCTCGGCCAAGGCACGCCCCTTCCGCCGACCCAAGCGGTTCGCTCAGCATTCAATGCGGAGCTGGCACAGTGGCACGTGAATTCGCTGGTTGCCCTTCCAGAGCTTGCGAGCAACAAGCGTCAGTCGATCGCGTACCTCGTGTGGCTGATGGGTCGCCTGCCGGATGTAGTTCGAGATGGTGCACTGATTTGGACCGGACTGAACAAGTAGTGCATCACCGTTCCGGCGAACTGGGGCAGTGCGGGCAACCGGCGTGATAAGTCTGCGGAATGTCGATCAGGGCTGTTCGTTCAATCGAACGATCGGCTGGTAGTGAAGTCCAGATTGCACACCCGAATGCTCAAACCGCCTCACCCTCGATGCGGGAATGCGAACCGTTGCCTCGTAGGTCGTGTTCATAGATCGGTTGACATGGACGAGCGGGGTTGCCGCCAATATGACGGAACCTGCGGAGAGGCTCGTGCGCTCGAGATCGCGGCGAGCAATCTGCAGACTCTTCTCCGTCACTTCCGAGTACTGCTCCACTTCTCCGTTGTCCATCGAGCGGAGGCTGCGTCGCGTGGTCGCACCCAACTGGGCACATACGACGGAGATCCCAACGTGAAAGGAGACCGGGGCATAGCCGTGGGCGACGAGCTTCGCCACGTCCGTCGCGGCCAGGTGCGTTGTAAAGGGATGCTTGACCGGTTCGACCCCGGGGGCTCGAACGGCCGTGCCCATGACTGACAGTTCGTAGACGTCCGCTCCGATGCCGTCCTTGCCCATACTCGTGGTACCGAATTGGATGCCTACGACGCCATGTGCCCCGATCGCCCGTGCCTCCTGCACGAGATGATCAACGGCCTCGCTGGCGATGCGGCGATGACGTTGCTGTGATCGCGTCTCTTCCCACGTCCATCCCATGTCCATGACAGGTTGGCCCGCCGGGCCGATCGACCAATCGTGGACGTATCCGCCCGACCTCTTTGTCAGCATTGGGCCATCGAGGGTCGAGTTTGCGTAGCTGCCTGAGCCGTACGAAGAACTTGTCCCGGATCGGAGCCGAGCCCGATATGGATACCCGTACGAATAGACACTCCCCATCACGACTCCCGCGGGTTCGAAGCCGATGTCCCGGAGTGTCGCCTCAGCACCGACAGCCTGCTGGCTGCTCCACGGCGCGCCCGACTGCAAATCACCGATCCGTCGGCTCCCGGCCGGAGGAACGCCCTGGAGGCGCCGGCCGCGTGGGCTGGACGATTCCTGTTCGGAGACCGACGGCTCATCTGTCATTTGTCGTCCCGAGTCCGTTCATCGTCCCCGAGGATGGCGCCGGGATCCGATACGACGTTGTCGCGTGCCGAGAGCACGAACGTGGGATCAAGCAGGTCTTGCCGGTCGGGGAGCGATGTGATGGCGGTTCCCATGGCGAAGAACTCGATGACGTGGCTTCCCCAGACATGGGAGAGTTCAGACGTCGTCATGCCAACGACGCCTTCAGCCTGCAGTCCCAGTGCCTCGGCCTGTAGTCGGACCATCGCCAGCTCCCGTGCCGCATAGAGAGCGGAGGTGTAGGCGGACATCTCGATGCTCTGCGAGTACGTCCTGAGCCAAGTCAGGGGCCCGAGGCGCCGCACGTGGTAGACGCACACACCCATCACGAGACCGACGGGAAGGAATCCCCCTCGGAGAAGCAAGGCAAACTCCTGACCCGACAAGGCGGTCAGGAAGGGGGTGGCAGGTTGGCTCTCCGTCCCTACGGCCGCACCCTTTGGGCGAATGCCGGTACCGATAGCCATGAAGCGTGCCAGGTGACTTTTCCCACCGAGTTGGTCGATGCTCAATCGGACCCCGACCACACCTGTCGCTCCGACACGTCGGGCTTCGGCCTGAAGCTTTCCGGTTGCGAGCTCCCGTGCCCGGAGCAGCGCGCTCGAGAGCGTGTCCACCTCACCATTGCCAGTCAGTACGCCGACCAAGCCGATGTGGAAGACGGCCACTCCGAAGAGGAGACCACACGGCTCATACCCAGAGTCATCGACAAGCAGCCACTCATCGACGCTGAGGTCCGTGGTCACGGAGGCTTCGACGTCACCTCCGGACCCCGTGGGTGGCACTGGGGCACCGGCGCTCGTCTTGGTGTGATCGACGACGTCCTCGTGGGAGGAGACGAGTTGTGCCGCAATCGAACCCATGGCCGAAGCCGGCCTTCGGGAGCTGTTCACACGACGCTCCGTTCCGGCTAGCTATCGAGACTCAGCGTGAGCTGCGGTAGGGCCAGGGAATGTTCCCCGGAGATCGGACGTACTGCGGTCCCCACGGCAAGGAACTCGATGATGTGGCTGCCCATCATGTGGGATTTCTCCACGAGCTGCACCCCTACGACTCCCTCAGCCCCGAGGGAGCTGGCTTCGTCCTGCATTCGGGCCATGGCCAATTCCCTGGCCTCGTAGAGAGCCTGGGTGATCTTCGGTTGCTCCATGCTCCGCGGATACTGGTTGATCGCTCCGATCGCATTGCGGTGTCCTACGTGGTACACGCAATTGCCGAGCACGAGTCCCAGAGGGGCATAGCCGGTCTGGAGGAGGGTCCAGAAGTCCTGGCCGCTCAGATCGCTCGTGAAAGGCAGTCCTCTTTTCGTTCGCCAGTCGCCGCCTTCGGTCGCGCTCACCGCAGTACCGATGGCGATGAACTCTGCGGAGTGCTTTCCCCAGTCGTAGTACTTGATGTCCAGGCGAACGCCGACGATGCCATCAGCCCCGAGCACGTCCGCCTCTTCCTCCATGCGCGTCATTGCCAGCTCGCGAGCTGAATACAGCGCTTCTGTCAGTTTCCCGAGTTCGACGTTCTTCCCCCACCTCCGACCTTGTATTCCGACGTGGAAGATGGAGCTTCCGAACACAAGACCCCGCGGTCGGAAACCCGCCTCTCTGACCAGCATGAACTCATTCACCGAAAGGTCACTGGTGAAGAGGCCGAGGGTTCCTCCCGTAGCCTCAAGCTCGTGAAGGCGCTCCAGCGCCTCTTGGGGAAGACCCTCGGTCGACGGTTCGTGACCTGACATCAGCGCACCTCCGGGTAGCCGTCCGACGCCATCGTCACATCGTAGAGGGGATGGCCCCACGGCCTATTGGCTCGCGGCAGTCGGTGACCTGGTCGCACCACTCTCTTCAGCGGTGAGAACGCGCCCCGGCCCGGCGTCTAGGGGTGGTGTCTCTTGCTCCATCGCCGCTACTGAGGCGGAAGGCCGAGGGTCCTGCAGTCCTCGCTCAACCGGGTCACGGAGCTTGCCACTCCGGCAATCCCCGCTCCATTCAGGCTCGCAATGGTGGCCAGATCGAGGGCCTCGGCATCAGCGGCGATGTGAGTGAACTCCGGGAAGGTGCCAGCCGCGCCGATGCTGACCGATGTGTACCAAGGCCCGTGATCGAGCACCACGAGAGCGTCACTTGAGCCACGCCCGTCAGTGGACGTGACACTGGCAACGGAGGCTTGAACCTCCGCCAGGAGACTGCAGCCCTTCTTCACCAACTGCGACGCCTGGAATTTGGTGAGAGGAGGACCCGACTTGATGGTCAGCTCACCGACGCCGGGCCGCCATGTTGGAGCGGAGGCTGCCGGCTGGCTCGAGCAGGCCGCCAGAGCGCCACCCGAGGTGCCGATTATCAAAAGGACTACTGCTCGCTTCGCAGTGTGATCGAACGACACGGCCGGAGTCTCCCATGACGCCATGGCCACCGCCCTTCCGATCTCGCCTCAAAGTGCCGCAGCGAGTCACCTTGCCGGCGACGGAGGGGCAGGGCACCGGCGGACTGAGGGATGCAGGCCAGAGATCTCCACCCTGAACCCTGACTTCACGCGCTGGCATCCACACGCGCTTCCATCGCTGGTCTCGGGACTTCTATCGGAGACTGGCCATGCTTCGCCCATCAGTCCGGAGCGCCGCCGGAGTGACGATTATCGGGAGAGGAGACATCTTGAGTACGCGCTCTCGGGTCCCGTGCCCCATGATCGACTGGAGTCCCCGAAGACGGTGCGAACCCAGAATGATCGCGTAGCACCTTCTCTTCGATGCTTCCTCAACGATGCGACGAGCGACATGGTTCTCACGGTCCGAAATGACTTCACCCTCGGCCGCAATTCCGGCGGTCTGCAGGCGAGACACCGTCTCTTCGACAAGGATCTGAGCTTCTCCTGCCGATTCGAGCGGGGGAACGCGGAGCGAGGTCGGTAGCTCGCGCACGTGAAGTACCTGGACATCCGCCTTTGACTGCGCGGCGAGTCCGATCGTGAAGTCGACCGCAGCCTGGCCCGGCTCGAACTGATCGACTGCGAGCAACAGCTTGCTTCTCATTTCTGGACCTCCATTGATCTGGATTCCAGGCTAGGGCCGGTCGCCGTAACAGCGTCACTAAGGAATGCCCGAAGGACGTAGAAATCTCGCGAAGATCGAGCCACGAAGAGTCGGTTCCTGCCTCTGGCGAAACCGTCGAGGAGACCTGAACGCAGTCCGTAACCTGACAATCACCCTGACGGGCCGTCCCCGAGGATTCGGTAGGGGGCAGGCAATAACGGAGATCAGCAACGTAGAGCCCTTGGTGGG
>PLRX01000117.1 GCA_003164095.1 Acidimicrobiaceae bacterium
CCATCATCTGCGGAAGTCCTGTCAGCAAGTAGTTGCCGAGGCGGTGAAGCGGCACGGGCTTGGGCCAATCGGATGCGCGGAAGTAGGCGTCAGAGCCGCCATCGACGAACACCACACTGCCGCACAGGAAGTCGGCGGACTCGGAGAGCATGAACACGACCCAGTCCGCAAGCTGGGTGGGGTCTCCGAATCCACCGATCGGCACCGGAAACGAGCGGACAGCCTTCGCCTCGGAGGGTGTTGCCAGCTGGCGCTCTAGGAGCGGCGTCAGGATGGCCCCTGGGGCCAGGGCATTCAACCGGATACCTGCTCCGGCCCAATCCGGCGTCACGGCAGTACGACGCACCCAGTAGCTCAGTGCGATCTTCGAGCCGGCATAGGCAAATGCTGGAGCGCCTCGCCCGAAGAACCGAACGGATCGCACAGCCTTGTCGATGTCACCCGACAGAAAGGCGTTCACCGTGCGCCGTGGCACCGCCGGAATCGTGGTCGTAGAGTTGCTCGAGAACGCTACGACCTTTGCATTGCCTGCTGCGGCAAGTGCGGATCGCCACCCCTCGAGGAGTTCCACCACACCGAGGTAGTTGACCTGGGCAATGAGCCGGATCCGGACAGGTCCCGCAGACGGTCCCAGGCCAGCGGCGAGGACTGCCCCATCGAGGCGCCCGTCCGTGGCGGCGAGGACACCGTCGGTGGCATGGCGCCGCCCCTCCGGAGTCGAGAGATCTGCCGTGATGTCGGCCTGCTGGATGTCGACGCCGATGACTCGGTGTCCGGCCGCAGTCAACTTGACTACGACGGCGCGGCCCATTCCTGATGCGGAACCTGTGACGGCGTAGACGCCCATGCCGGGTTCTCCTCTCGTTTCGCCCGCCATTTGGATCGGGTTCGGGTGCCCCCAAGGTTCGGAGGCGTTAGGTAGCTCTCAAGATGCACGATGGGCGGGCCAACGCAGTCAGCCAGTCGTCGCGCCGTTGTCGATGCTGAGGATGGCGTCGTTTGCGGACGTGGTCTCGTCCGGGGAGACGAAGGCGGACGTGCAGGTTCCGTCGCCGGAATCGGGAAGCTCGCCCATCGACATCCTTCATGATCATCGATGCATCGGATCAGCTACGCCTGCCGCGAGATCAGTTCGAAGATCCGGAACTCACGATCGGTGACCTGCGTGTAGTCGGCCCAACCCGGATACCACTCCAACAGTTCGGGCCATCGGGCCGCCCGCTCGTCGCCGACCAGGAGCCGCGCCGTCACGTCGATCGTTGTTCCCCGGAACACGATTGTCGCTTTCGGATTGGCGAGGAGGTTGTGGGTCCACGCCGGGTGCGACTCCCGCGCGAAGTTGCTGCCGACGACAAGGAACCGGTCGCCGTCCACGGGAACCGTCGCCATGGGCGTCTCACGCTCCAGGCCGCTCTTGGCGCCGGTGCTCCGCAACATCAGCATCGGCTGCGGCTCCGAGTCGAGCATGGTCCGGCCCCGACTCACTCGGAGCACGAATCGATGACCCGCAGGCAGCACTCTGGGGGCGATCGCCCGGAACGGACGGGAGGCGAGCACGCGACCCGGCACCTTCACCCGTGAGAACCGGCTTCCGGTGGCAACCGGTGTCACACGTCTTGGCGTTTCGTCCAGCCGGCCCATGTGGCGCGACTTGATGAGTCCTGCCTCCTGCCAGGCACGCATCGAATCCTCGAGCGTCCCACGCTGGTCGCGAGGGTGGACACCAAGTTCGTGAAGCGTTCGATCATCCGTCCCCACCCACTGCGTTACCAGCGTCATGGCCTCCTCGGTCATCGGTGTTCGCAGCGAAACGACTCGTCCGAGTACGTCAAGTGCACGACCGGTGGCGCGCAGTGTCGATGGGGGCACCGGAGCGATCCCGAACCGACGGCCCGTGATCTCCCGCAACAGGACGGCAAGCTCCTCCATCGTCACCACCGTGCCCCCGCACATCACGCGCCTCGGACCTCGGCCCGCCTCCATCAACGCCACGTTGGCCGCGGCCAGGTCGCGCACGTCGATGAATGACAGGGCAGCGCCCCGCGTCGGCATGATCCCCGCGGCGACGAAGCCGGCCATGCTCACCGACGTCTCGCCGAGGGCACTTCCGGCGGCCGGCCCCAGGATGCCACTCGGATAGGTGATGACCACCGGCGCCCCATCCGCCTGGAATTGCCTGGCGATCCGTTCGCATTTCCCCTTCGATCGACCGTAGGGATGGCGTGTCGAGGTCACCTCACTGCGTTCGGTCAGCATGCCGGCACCCACGTCAAAGAGGGCGCTGGTGCTCGACGTATAGATGATGGGATCGAGTCCTCGTTCGACGGCCTGTGCGACCACATTGCGTAGGCCTGTCGGATTGATGGACGACATCAGCGCTCCATCGCGTCGGTCCAGGGACACCACCGCAGCGCAGTGGACAACGGCGTCCGCCCCATCGAGTGCAGCGGCAACAGCATCGACATCGACCATGTCACCGACCACAACTTCCGGGACCGTTGCACCCAGGATCGACAGCGACTCGTCGAGCCGTTCACGACTTCGCACGAGCGCCGTCACATCATGTCCGGCCTCCAAGAGCGCCGCTGTCGTGTGGGCGCCGACAAATCCTGTCGCACCCGTCACCATCACCCGCATGTCACACCCCGGAACTCAGAAGTAGTCACTTTGGTTTCATGGGACTGGCATCTTGCGGAAATCCCACGAGACGATCTTTTCTGGGACGATCCGCAACCATGCGTGACGACCGTCGGCACGGAAGGTGCCGCCCAGATACTTTTCACCGAAGAGTTGTTCGGGTTCACGCACCGATTCGAGATATCCGTCAGTTCGGGGCACATCTCCTACGACTTCAGCCGTGCCTGTGATTTCAACCCCGCGCAACTCGGAGAACTCGACACCAGCATCGACCGTGACGGAGATCCGGCCGTCCTGCATCAAGTTCGCCCACCGCTTGGAACCGACGATCGAGTTGAGCCAGATCGCAGTCCCGTCCCAAGCGAACCAGAGCGGCGAAACGTGTGGTGCACCATCCGAGTCGACCGTCCCGACCCGACACATGCGTTCAACAGCGAGGAACTCGTCTCTCTCCTCCTCGCTCATGGCGATTCTCCGTCCTCGCCGTTGTTCCCTCAATGTCGACTCCAGTCATCGTCTGCCGATCCGTCGCAAGCGGCCAAATCACCACAGGTCGGGATCCCACCTGTGCGCTTCTTCATGGGCGACAGGCCTGTAGGGCTCATGGCCAGCAGGCCTCGCAAGAGAATCGCGCCTACCGGCCACTCAGCTCACTCGCAAGGCACTACCGCATCGATGGGTTTGCTATCCCGCTTTACTGGGCGAGAGGAAGGTGTAGTCACACCGGAATCCGTTGGTGGAACTCTGGATCGACGGATCATCCAGGCGCTGGAAGTTCCCATTCACGATGTTCGCGAGGAGGTAGCAGTTGCTGATGGTTCGTGCCGCGGGATTCGTGGGAGCGATCAGGTTCTGGGCGTTGAAGGTCGTGACCTTGGAGAGCGCCTGCAGCACGCTCCCCCGGCTCGGATTCGATCCGGCATTCTTGAGGGCCTGCGCGAACAGCTCCCCCGAGACCCACCCATACAGAGCGAAGAGATCGGGCTTGAAGCCAGGAGAGGCGACCTGCACCCAGTGCAGGAACGTATTGACTGCCGGCACCTGCTGGGCGTCCTGCCCGAGGTAGAGCGAGTAGGCCTGCGAGAGGTAGTAGCCGTCGACCGCCGTCGCTCCGCCAGAGTCCTGGACCAGGTTGTTGGTGTACGCCGCCGCACCGAGGAGCACGATCGGGTGGAAGTTCTGCTGCGTGAGGTCCTTGAGGAATGCGGAAGCGTAATTCTCCGCCATCTGGTCGAGTAGGACCATCTTGACGCCGGCGTTCTTCATGGCGATCACATTGGCCGTGAAATCGGTCTGGGTCACGCCGTAGGTCGACTTGTAAATCACCGCGTACCCGGTCTTGGTGAGTGCGTACTGGTCGCCAGCCCACGACGTCGCGTCAGACGGTTGGTCACCGATCAGCGTGCCGAGCGAGTGGATGGCGTCGGGGTACTTCTTCTTGAAGTACTGCAGCACGCCTTGCTGGAAGCCCGGCTGCTGGGGCACAGCGCTGAAGTAATTGGGCAGCTTGTTCATGGTGAGCGAAATGCTCTCGCCGACGGCCGGCACCCCAGGTTGCGTGGCGAGGACAGTGGCCCCGTAACTGTCCTCGATGGAGAACCCACCCACCAGTGCGAAGTCCTGCTGTGCTGACTGTCGAGTGGCCTGTCCGTTCCCCGCACCTTGGAAGTTGTCGTCGTAGCCGTTGACCACCAGCTTGCGCCCGTTGACGCCGCCTGTGGAGTTCACGTAGTCGGCATAGGCCTCGGTCCCGACAGCCGCACCCTTGAACAAACCCGCCGTCAGGGTGGAGACGTTCCCGACGGTCACCGATGTCTTCGTGATCCCCGTGTGATCCGAAAACGCACTTGCCGGGATCGAACCCGAGCTCGAGCTCGACGTGCTCGCCGTCGTCTGGGACGAGTTGGAGTTGGTGGAGCTGCAGGCCGAGGCGAGCAGGCTCAGCGCCAGTACCAGTGCACCCGCCGCCGCCATGGAACGCCTTCGAGATCCGGTCACGTCTCCCCCTCGAGGTCATGGCCCGACGTGTTCGATCCCTGTCGGGATTCGTCGCTGCGGGCGCCAGCAGTGCACCGGTGTCCGGCACGTTCCCCGCGCCGGACACCTGAACGCCGCAGTCGGCACTCGGCGAGCACCCACAGCAGCGTATTCTAATGACGTTGTTATAACGGGTGTTCGGCGTGCTGTCCAGCACATCGGCGCCAAGATCCCCCTTCCGGCCGCCGACCCGACGGCGAGGCGCGGTCGGGAGGACAGCCCCAGCGGGCTGCGGACCACGCCCCACAGGCGGGCACCCCGGCCCGGAGCTCGGGTCTGAGGTCCGAATGTGACCCACCTCGTCGGATGGGTAGTTCCCCAGGGCCCGCTGGGCACGATGCCCAGCTCCTCCCGGTATCGCTGTCCGACCATGGGTGCGCCTCATTGCCGGACAGACCCCTCGACGTCGACGTGGCGGCCCGGCCAATGGTGGCAAATCGTCCGCGGTGCCCGCCCATCCAGGAGTTCTTCCGGGGAGCTGCGGTCCACGGTCGCCTCTCTGTGTAACCGACCAACTTCCGTCGCGGTGCTCCACCGGGTGACGCGCTACCGGGGGACATCCTTCCAGGCAATATCGACGTCGACGCGCACATCGCCTGGAAGACCGAGGGTTCGCTCGCTAATGATGTTGCGCATCACCTCCGAGGTCCCCCCTTCGACGGTGTACGCCCGGGACCGGAGAAATCGCCCCGAACGGCTAGCCATTGCCGTCGACGATCGTTGATGGGGGTACCCAGCGGAGTGAAGCATGCCTCCGGCCCCAAGCAGATCCAACGTGGCTTCCCGTATCCGCTGGCCGAGTTCAGCGGACGCGAGTTTGACCACGGAACCTTCAGGCCCCGGGTTCCCACCTACCGCCAGTTGCTTCGCGCGCAGGTTGGTCAAGCGTCCGACTTCTGCTTCGATCCACAATTGGGTGATCCGGTCGCGCCAGACCACCGTTTGCTCAGATCCCAAGTCTCCTCGCCGCTCCTGCCAGCAGGCCACGAGATCCTCGATGGGACCTGAACCCCTCGCGGCCGGCCCACCGGCAAGTGCTACGCGCTCGTTCATCAGGGTGGTCAATGCGACCCGCCAGCCATTGCCGGCTTCTCCCAGTCGTTGGTCGTCAAGGATGCAGACATCGCTTAGGAAGACCTCGTTGAACTCTGCTTCACCGGTGAGCTGCTCGAGAGGGCGGACCTCCACACCGGGGGCACGCATGTCGATGACGAAGTAGGTGAGTCCTCGGTGCTTCGGGACGTCAGGGTCCGTCCTGGTGAGGAGCATGCCGAACGACGCAACATGGGCAAGTGTCGTCCACACCTTCTGGCCATTCACCCGCCACTGGTCGCCGTCCCGAACCGCCCTCGAAGGGATGCCGGCGACGTCCGAACCATGTGTCGGTTCCGAAAAGAGCTGGCACCAGATGTCCTCTCCGGTGAAGATCCTCCGAAGATGACGTTCCTGCATTTCTGGGGACCCGTAGACGAGCAGAGTGGGTGCGGCCATTCCGATCCCGATCGGATTGACCCGGAGGTCCTCCCACTCGGCACCAGCCGCTCGCAGCAACTTGTCGACCACCCCCTGCTGGGCCCGGGTGCCGCCCAATCCACCGAGACCTGTTGGGAAGTGGATCATCGCGAGTCCGGCGTCGTACTGGGCACCTCGGAATGCAATCTGATCGGCGGCCAGGTGTCGACTCTTCTCGAGGAACAACAGGGTGCGCTCGGTGACCTCCTCGTCGGATACAGCGTCGTCGGATCGGCTTCCTTCGTCAGGGTGGGTATCCGTCATCGGGAAGGCGTCCAGTTCCAGCAGTCGTGCCGGTGTCCGCTCCGCGGCCCGACAACGCTCTGACCTGCAGATCCGCTCGCACGTGACGGGTTCCGCTCGGCTGACCCGGTGAGGGAGCCGGCACCGCCAGGCCGAGGAGCCGGGTCGCTCGGTGCTGCGGCTCCACGGCAATCCTCCCGGGTGGCCCGTGTGCAGGTCGGGTGCCCGCTCTCCAATTGGTGCGT
Source organism: Acidimicrobiaceae bacterium (assembly GCA_003164095.1). Taxonomy (GTDB): domain Bacteria; phylum Actinomycetota; class Acidimicrobiia; order Acidimicrobiales; family RAAP-2; genus Bog-756. The sequence goes on from PLRX01000117.1 coordinate 6,675, forward strand.
AATGCGATGCACGATCCGGCTTTCCCCTTTGATCCCGACTGCCACTGACGTCGAACTCTGACTGCGTGCAACCGCACGTTCCGGCGGCCGGTTGGAGCTCGGAACGGGGCGGGAGTCACGGCATCGCCCGCCAACTGTGTGATGACGTTGTTATATCCTGTCGGCGGTACCGTGTCCAACGGTGCCATCGATGCGCCGCCACCTGCGGTGGGTCGAGGACGACGAACAGGAGAGTGGTCGATGCACGCCAGCGAGATCTTCAGACTGGACGGCTCCGTCGCCGTCGTGACCGGTTCGACGAAGGGCATCGGCAGAGCCATGGTCCAAGGACTGGCTGAGGCCGGTGCCTCTGTCGTGGTCAGCAGCCGGAAGCAGGAACTGTGCGATGAAGTCGCACGGGAGGTCACCGAGTCGACCGGGAGCCCGGCCCTGGGATTGGCATGCCATGTGGGTCAGTGGGACGACATTGCCGGGTTCGTGGAGCAGGTGACCGAGCGACTGGGGCGCATCGATGTCCTGGTCAACAACGCGGGGATCAATCCCACCCACATGACCCCGTCGACCATGACGCTCGAGTACTGGCACAAGGTGTTCGCCGTGAACGTGGAAGGTCCACTGAGGATGTCCCAGTGCGTCGCACCGGTGATGCGCGACCACGGTGGGGGAAGCATCGTGAACATCGCGTCGATGGCTGCCTATTCGGGTGGACCGGGCATCTGTGCGTACGGTGCTTCGAAGGCTGCCCTGGTCAACCTCACGAAGTCGATGTCCATGGAATGGGCGCCCTGGGGCATCCGAGTGAACACACTTGCCCCGGGGCCGTTCGAAACCGAGATGGTGGCGGGTGCCGATCGGCTGCAGCCGGGATTCCGTGAGCTCATCGCCAGCGGAACCAGAATGGGTCGGGTCGCCGACGCGTCAGAGATCGCTGGACCGGTCATCTACCTGGCAAGTCGGGCATCCTCCTATGTGACCGGCGATGAAATCGCTGTCTGCGGTGGGATGCAGAAGTAAGCGCGTCGGTGCGCAGCTCCCGTGTGGGCCTCAGATGCGGTGCCTGCATCGCCCGGCATCTGTCCGGTGCCGGGTGGGCCAACTCGTGCGTCCTGGCTCTGTGATCCCCGCGCCACGGTCCCGGAGATGTGGTGGCTCCGACGCCTTCAGTAGGATCGGGTGCGTGCTCCAACGTCGTGCTCTATGCGGTGACAAGGAACCGGTCGCCGTAGCTCATGGTGCTCGATCGCATGCCCCTCGAGCCGGCGTCGGGTGCCCCTGATGCCACCGGTCGCCTCAGGCGCCGAACCGGGGGAGAACCGGGCGAGGCTGCTCGAACTGAGCGCGACCCTCTTCGCTTCCCAGGGGTACGCACAGGTGTCCCTGCGGCAGCTCGCCGCGGAGCTCGGGGTGTCCACTGGAGCGATCTACTCGAATTTCCGGAACAAGGCGGACCTGCTCGCCGAGGTCCTCGGCGCACGGGTCCTCGAGGACATGGAGCGGTCCCAGCGTTCCCGGCCGGGACAGTGGTTGCCGGACGTCGTCCGCGAGAGCTTCCTGCGAATGCCCGAACGGGCCGAGATGCGCTCCCTTCTCCTCGAGGCCGGTGCCGCAGCACGAACCGACACCGAACTCCGCGAGCGTGTACGCCCGACGCTCAAGGCGCTGATCGACCAATGGATCGAGGACTACCGCGCATGGCAGACGTTCGCCCATGTCGATCCCGAGATCGACATGGGCGCCGTCGTGACGGTGCTCTGGGCATCGGAGCTGGGAATCGGTGTGCTCGAAGCGCAGGATGCCGTCCGAGCGGAGCCGGAATGGCTCGCCGAAGTGATCGGTGGTTACCTCGAGTCGCTCGCAGGAGGTGGCGACCAGGCGCCGACATTCGATCCCCTTCCGGCGCCAACGGCCGCCCGGGCCACCGACCCCACGGATTCCACCAAGCTCGGGTTGGCAGATGAGTCGGCCACACGCGAGAGGCTCATCGACGCAGCGATCGAGCTCTTCGCCGAACGCGGCTATGCGACTTCCACGGTGCGTGACCTCGCTCGCTCAACCGGAGTCACGACCGGTTCGATCTATGGGAACTTCGACAGCAAGGCGACGCTACTGGTAGCGGCGATCGAGGCACGCCTCGATCGTGATCTCGAGGATCTACCCGCCGCGTCAGGCGAACCGGTATCGCCCGGCGGCCTCATCATGTTCCACGTCAACCGGTTCGACCTGCGGGCGCGCCTGCGGGCACTGCTGATCGAAGGTGCCGCGGCCGCTCGATCGGAACCTGATGTCCACGAGCGGCTCCGAGCTGTCTCGCTCCGACATGAGGAACGCTGGGTCGCCGAGTGCACGAGCAGGCTCGCCACGCCGACTGCATCGTCTGCACAAGAGGTTGGGCGATTCGTCACGCTCGTGTGGTGCACCGAACTGGGACTCGGCCTCCTCGAGGCGTTCGACCTCCCCGTGCCGGATTCACGGACGATCGGTACCCTGCTCCTCCAGCTGTTCCAGCGATCCGGATCGGAGCTGTTCGCCGCCAGCGCGGCGCCGACGGCGTCGGGTGAACAGGCACGGCCCTAGGCGCCGAGGACGCAGTCGGGCGGTGCTGCGGGCGACAGTCTCCGGATGGTGGACGGCCATCGGCGAGGTCTATATAATAACGGTGTTCTCCCAGCCCGAGGTGGTGCATCGTGATCTCTCCAGCCGAACTCCAGGACCTCATGGGGAAGTGGTGGCTCAACTACGACGAGGGAAACTTCGACGTCCTCGAGCAGCTGCTGACCGAGGACGTTCGGTTCACGGCCCGCACCGATAGCGACGAGGTGGCATGGGCGGAGTTCGTCCGGGCCGACCTGCACGGACGTGCGGACGTGATGGCGTGGCACATCGACCACCGGCTCAACAGTCCGTATCCGTTGAGGCACAACGGCGCAAACGTCCACTTCACGGGTGACCGGGATGGGGACGCCCCATTTGCCATGTACGTCGACGTGACCCACATCGTGGACGAGATGCCGGCATCCCTCCCGGGTGGGATCGTTCGGGGCAGGGTACGCCAGGAGGGTGACCGCCTTCGGATCTGCGAGCTCGGCATCGTGTTGGACGCGATGAGTTCGCCGACCCTCTCCGCGATCCGACCTACCTGACGTCTGGCCGCACTCCCCACCGGCCGTTCCGGTGCGGCGCTCCGGCTCAGGTTCGATCGCCGGGTCCGAACCGCGTCCGGTAGGCGCGCATGTACGCCTGGACCTCCTCGGTCCGGCCGGCCAGGTCCTGGTTGCGATTCTCCAATGCGAGGCACGCGTCGAGGCTGGAGGCATCGAGGTTGGCCCACATAACCTCCTTGGTCATGCGGAGGCCGGTCGCGGTATAGCTCGCAATGGTACGGGCGAGCTCCATCGACCCGTCGACCAGTTCGTCGTCGGCGAACATCCGGGACACGATACCCATACCGGCGGCCTCGCTCGCGTCGACGGTCCGTCCGGTCACCATCAGATCGAACGCGCGAGCCGCCCCGATCAACCTCGGCAGGAAGTAACTGATCCCGATGTCCGTGCCGGTCAACCCAGTACGGATGAAGGCCGCACAAAACGAGGCGGACTCGGCTGCTATCCGCAGGTCGCACGCGAGGCTGAGTGCGAAGCCACCGCCGAAGGCGAGGCCGTTGACGGCGGCAATGACGATCTGCGGCGTGTCCCTCAGGTGGGATGTAAGGGATGACATGTACGACTGCCCGGTCGATCCGGCTCGGCGGTGGGAGTGCCCACCCACGTCGGGTAGTCCACCCCAGTCCTTGAGGTCGAGGCCACTGCAGAAGCCGCGACCCCGTCCCGTCAGGACGACGACCTTGCATGTGTCGTCGAGGGCGACGGCATCCAGCGCATCGTGGAGCTCGCCGACGAGGTCGAAATTGATCGCGTTCAGCCGGTCTGGGCGGTTGAGCACGATCCGGGCGATCGATGGTTCGTCGCGCTCGAGTTCAACGATGGGCATGGTGTTCCTCTCGTCATCGGGCTACAGATGGACACTGCTCAGCCGACGCTGGTCCGAGGCCGTCCGGGTGTGGCGACAGTCCACGTTCGGAGAGCCGGGTCGACCACCGGCAATCAACGGGTGAAGGTGGACGAGGTCGTTCAGCTCGGCTCCGTCAACCAGTCCTGCGTGGGTGCAACGTCGTACACGTTCATCAGTGTCTGCATGAATTCGACGTCGCGCAGCGGGTCGGTCGGATCGGCGATCTTGATGCCCCGGCCCCGCAGATCGGCCAGGAAGGTCTCGATCACGCGATCATGGGTGAGGTCGTCGGAGTGGTCCATTGCTTTCTCCATCTCCTCGCGGTCCTTGTACACCTCGGCATTCCAGTGCACGAGCAGCCGGATCTGATCGGGCTGGTAGCGCTTGACCACGTCGCCGTCCGTCGTGATCTCCCAACTGTCCGAGGCCTCGTCGTACCCGAAGAGCGACCGATGCTTCAGTCCGTCGATCACACGGTCTTCAAGTGGGCCCACCGGGTCACCACGGTGGAACATCAACTCGTTCTGCACCACGACTCCCCGGTTCCACATCGGTGTCGCCAGATTCTGGGGAGCGCCGAAGGGTCCGTCGGGCCAGTAGGTGAATCCGCCCGGCTCACCCTTGTACCACCAGGTGATGACCTGCGCCATCTTGACAAGGTATTCGGTGAAGAGCCCGGACTTGCCCATCATGTTCTGCAACCACACCGGCGTGTTCTCGATCCGGACCCCTCGGAAGGTCACGGCATCGAGGTGGGGCGCAAGGCTGGTGTTGTGGGGGCCACAGATGTTGAACAGCATCAGGGTCGGCTTGGCGTACTGGGCGTTCCAGTACGACTTGACCTCCTCGATGAACCTGCTGTTGTAGAAGATGTCCTCGAGCTCCGGATAGAGACACACCGAATTCTTTGCGAAGAATCCCCGGAAGGTGGCGTCAGCGATGTCGTCGAGCGTGAGCCCGTGGTCCGCGGGGATGTTCCCGGTGACCGTGGCGATCACCTCGTCGACCGACGAGAAGTGGTTGGCGATGATGCCCTTCCACGGCCCGTTCCGCTTGATCACGTCGAGCATTCGCTCGTACTCGTCCTCCCGGTAGACGGCGTCACGGATGACCGGCGGGGCCACGGGGGTGAGAACGGTCGCGAGATCGATGGAGTCAGTCGTCATGGTGCACCTCGTGGTCGGTGGTCAAGGGTCGGATGAGGGACGGAGGTAGGCCAGTGGGGTCTGCATTCGGCGCAGCGGTGCTGGGGAGCACTGTGCTCGGAGTCCACCTCATAACGTTGTTATAGCGTAGATGTGTCCTAGATTTTCATGCGTGAGCTGGCCGGAGCCCTGATTCGATGTCGTCGGGCGTCTCCCGGCGACATCCACCCCGGCAATACTCGCCCGACACCACGAAGGCACCGTCCGGGGCATCGGTGGGTGTCAGTCGAATACGAGGATGCCGCGAAGGTTCTTCCCGTCGCGCATGTCTTGATAGCCCTGGTTGACCTCCTCGAGCGAGTAGCGCGCCGTCACCAGTTCGTCGATCTTCAACACGCCCTCGCGGTACATGGTGAGCAGCCGGGGGATGACCTCGCGCGGGTTTCCCGACCCGAAGATCGTCCCCTTGACCTCCTTGTTGAGCATGGCGAGCATGAAGAGGTTCAGGTTCACGTCCTGCTGCATCATCGGAGCGAGGCCGGTCACCACGAGGGTGCCACCCTTGGCCGTGAGGTTGAGTGCCGGGTCGAGAAGGTCACCGGTGACAACGCCGGTACTCAGGATCACTCGCTCGCACATCACTCCCCACGTGAGTTCCGGCACGGCAGCCATGGCCTCCTCGACCGACGAGAAGGTGTGTGTGGCGCCAAACTCCACGGCCTTCTCACGCTTGAACGCAATCGGGTCGATTCCGATCACTCGTGCCGCGCCCGCCACCTTCGCCCCCTGAATGGCATTGATGCCGATGCCACCGATGCCGATGACGGCCACGGTGTCGCCGGGTCGGGTGCCGGCGCGGTTCGTTGCTGAGCCCACCCCGGTCCCCACGCCGCAGCTCACCAGGGCGAGGGCCTCGAACGAGAGGTCCTTTTCGGCCCGCACCACCGAGTTCTCGCTGCAGAGCACGTACTCGGCGAACGTTCCCACCTGGGCATACCGACCGACGGCGTGGCCCTTGCTGTGGTGTGCCTCCCGCCCATCGCTCATCATGCCCAGATCGAAGAGCTTCGCCCCGTCGTCGCAGATGTAGCCCATCCCACCGGAGCACCAGCGGCACCTGCCGCAGCTCGGAACGAACGAGACCGCGACATGGTCGCCAGGGGCCACCGACGTCACCCCTGGACCGACGGATTCGACGACTCCCGACCCTTCGTGGCCACCGATGGCCGGTAGCGGCAACGGCAGGTCGCCGGTGACCGCATGCTCGTCCGAATGACAGAGTCCAGCCACCTTCATGCGGACGAGGACGTCACCGGCGTGCGGATCGTCCAGTTCCACGTCCTCGATGGACCACGGTTCCCCTACGCCCCACAGGACGGCAGCCTTGGTTGTTTTGGGCATCGCTACTCCTCAGTGTTCAGTCGGTCGAGTGACCGGAGTCGGTACGTCTGATCGTGGTCGTTGGCTTGTTCGTCGTCTGTCCGGTGTCGGCAAGACCCATGCGGTCGATCACCGTGCAGCGAGCTGTTCCCGAGCCCACCGGTAGTCGGCTTTGCCTGTCGCCAGGCGGGTGATGGTCTCGACCAGGAGCACCTCTCGGGGCGCCTTGTAGCCGGCGATCACCGTGTGGCAGTGGACACGCAGCTCCTCGACCGTCGGCGCCCGCCCGGGTCGGGGTTGCACGATCGCGGCGACACGCTCGGTGAACCGATCGTCGGGCACCCCGAGGACTACGGCATCAAAGACGTCAGGGTGGCGCTTCAGCGCCGACTCCACCTCTTCGGGGTAGATCTTCTCGCCGCCGCTGTTGATGCAGTTCGACCCCCGCCCCAGGAGGGTGATCATGCCGTCCTCGTCGATCGATGCGTGGTCTCCCGGTACGGCCCACCGGACACCGTCGGCATCGGTCCGGAAGGTGGACGCGGTCTTGACCTCGTCCTTGTGGTAGCCGACCGGGATGTGTCCACGACGGGCCAGGCGGCCGACCGTGCCTGACCCGGGCACGACCGGTCGGAGCTCGTCGTCGAGCACTGCCGTCCATTCGCTAGCCGGAAACCTCGGACCGGTGGACGGGTCCAGCTGCGACGCACCGGCACCGGTCTCCGATGCCCCGAACGAGTCCACGATGAGGACACCTGGGAGGTGGGAGCGGAGTTGCTCCTTGACCGCAGCCGAAAAGATGGCACCACCAGAGCCAATGGCCGCCACCGACGACGTGTCGTGGGTCACCGTGCCGTCACCGAGCGCCTCGGCCAGCGGACGGGCCATGGCGTCCCCAACCAGTGTGACGTTATTGCACCGCTCGCGCTCCACCAGCGACCAGATCTCGTGAGGATCGAAGTGAGTGGCCGTGGACAGGACGACTTCGCCTCCACCGAAGAGGGTGATGCAGGTGACCCACTGGGCGGCACCGTGCATCATCGGGGCGATGATGAGAGTCACCATGCGAGTCTGTTCGTCAGCGATCCGCTCCACGACCTCGGTGGGCGCCGTCACCGGGCTGCCGCCGAAACCGTTCCCACCCAACGCCGCGAAGAAGATGTCCTCGTGGCGCCAGATCACACCTTTCGGCATGCCGGTCGTACCACCGGTGTAGAGGATGTAGCGGTCGTCGTCCGAACGTCCGTCAATGAAGGGCGCTGCCGAGGCAGCGGCCAGCGCCGCCTCGTAGGAAACAGCGCCCGACGGGTCGGGAACCTCGACCGGGTCCGTCTCGTCGTCGAGCACGCAGAGGTGACGCAATGTCGGAAGTCTGTCGCGCACCTTGCCGAGGATCGGAAGGAACCCCCGCTCGACCACGAGGACCACCGTGTCGGCATCGTCGAGGATGTAGGCCAGCTCCTCATCGGTGTAACGGAAGTTGACGTTGACCGGCACCGCCCGGACGGCGTAGGCGCCGAGCATGGCCTCGATCCACTCCGCTCGATTGCGCGCGTAGATGCCGACCGTCGCACCAGGGCCGACGCCCTGGTCGCGGAGGTGGTTGCCGAATCGTCGGGCCCGCTCCTGCAGTTGGGCGAACGTGAGCCGGCGCTCGCCCGCGACGAGTGCGAGCCGGTCCGGAACCGCATCGGCGACCGCGTCGAATAGCTCGGCCAGTTGGTAGTTCCGGGGTGTCATCACATCGTTATTATAATGGAGCGGAGAGCACGCTTGCGGCCCCGACGACTGCGGCCCGTCATGATGTCACGGACCCACCGTTGATCCCGATCGTCTGACCGGTGACCCAGTTGGAGCTCTCCGACGCCAGCCACACGCATGCTGCCGCGACGTCCTCCGGCGTGCCGATCCTGCCTACCGGGATCGACCTCGCGAGCCGCTCAGTGACCGTGGGGTCGGGAACGGCCATCAGCCCGATCGCGAGCGAGTTCGCAGTGACACCCTGCCTCGCCACTTCCAGGGCCAGCGTGCGGGTGAAGGCGATCCCGGCGCCCTTCCCGGCGCTGTAGGCAGACACACCGATCGCGACCCCTGCGGTTCCGGCACCCGACGAGATGGTGATCACGCGACCCCAACCCCGGTCGCACATCCCCGGCACCACGGCGTGGCAGCAGTGCAGTACCCCGTAGAGATTCACGCGGATCGGCCCCTCCCAGGCGCTCGGCGGCATCGCCACGAAGGGTTGCGGGGTCATCGGACCGCTGCCGCCGTTCCCGGCGTTGTTGACCAGGATGTCCACGGGGCCCACCTGGTCGAGCACCGTCATGACCGAGTCCAGGTCGGTGACGTCGAACACGGCCGACCTCGCCAGTCCACCCGACGCGCCGATCTCGTCGACGACCGTGATCGCCCGGTCCGGCCGGACATCGTTCACCAACACCGTGGCGCCCTGTGCAGCGAGCGCATGGGCGATACCCCTGCCGACGTTTTGACCCGCTCCCGTGACCAGGGCGGTCCGACCCGTGAGGTCGAACTGCGTCATCTCCGGCCCAGCGCCCCTCCGGCGTCGTCCAGCCGAATTCCCTCGAGGTCGTGGACCTCGATCCCGAGCTCGGCGATCAGGTCGAGGCTCACGTGAGACAGGCCGGTTCGATCTGCAGGGCACGCACAGAGCGCCGTCAGGGCCTCCACCATCTCCTCCATGGACTCGATCTGGTCCGCAGTAAGCGTGGCACCCACGAGGGACTCCGCCCCTTCGCTCAGTACCGCCGAACGCGGTTCGACCGTGTTGATACGGACCCCCGTGCTGGCACATTCGGCGCCGAGCGCGTTGGTCATCCGGTTGAGTGCAGCCTTGGATGCCCCGTAGATGCCAGTTGTGGCGCCGAGCGAGCCCAGGGTGAACGGTGGCTCCCACGGGTGAGCAGTAGCACTCGACACATTGACGATCCAGCCCTCGCCACGTTCGATCATCTCGGGCAGGACCGCCTGGGCCAGGTCCATGGGTGCGTGCACGTTGATCTCGAAGGTCAGCATCCTGCGTTTGAGCGGGAAATCGATGAGCGGCTGGTAGATGGCGGCCGCGGCGTTGTTGACGAGGATGTCGACCGGACGTCCGAGGAGCTCAGTCGCCTGCGGCACGATCGTCGACCGGTCAGCGGGGTCACTCAAGTCGGCGCTGATGACATGGACCTGACCTCCGAATCGCTTCAGGTCGTCGGCCGTTTCGCGTAGGGAGCCCGGAAGGGTCGGATGATGGTCGAGCGTTCGGGCCGTGATCACGATGTCTGCACCCTCCGCAGCCAGACGTCGCGCGGCGGCAGCCCCGATCCCGCGGCTCGCCCCGGTCACGATCGCGCTCCGCCCGTCGAATCGGCGCATCCTCGAACTCATGCATCCCCCTTGCGTAGGCCGAACATCAGGCCGGCACACCTAGTTGAACAGTGGTCAGGCCCTGGAGAATGCCGGCGATCGGTTCCCTTTGGGCACACCCTCGTAGGGGACGGCGAGCTCACCGATCGTCGGGCCCACCCTGTCGGCGATCGGCCGGAGTCGCTCAATGTCGAATCCATAGAGTGCAGCGGCATTGCCACCGAGCACCCGACGCAGATCGTCGGCCGGAGCGCCGACGAAGGCGCGCCGCAGTCCCTCGCGCGTCTCGGGGTAGGTCGACTCGTCGTGGGGATAGTCGCTTCCCCACATGAACCGGTCCGGCGGCATGTCGAAGCGTGCGGCGGCCTCCACCGGTGAGGGGAAGCTCACACCGACCCAGCAGTTCCTCCGGAAGTACTCGCTCGGGGACAGTGGAAGCACGTCGTCGGAGTCGTACTTGAGTTCGCCGATTCGACCGATTCGTGCCATCTGCCGATGGTACGAATCGAGATTGGCCAACATCGGGGTGATCCAGGACGCACCCTGCTCGGTGAGGACGAACCGCAGTTCGGGGAACCGTTCGAACGCCCCGCCCACGATCATCTGCATCACCGGCCGCCGAGAGAAGAACTGGTTCTCGGCGATCCACAGGAGCCCTGACGCCGAGTACGGACCGTAGTCGGGCATCCCGCCGCCGCCCGAGTGCGAGTTCACGACGACCCCGAGCTCCTGGCACACTCCCCACAGGGGGTCGTAGTCGGGGGCGTACAGGGGCTTGAGGTGCTTCATGTCATCCGGGACAGGATGGACGAGGATGCCACCACGGAGTCCGTGGTCGTGACACCACCTCACGTCCTCGATGGCGTCGTCCAGGTTGTTCAGGAAGATCTGCCCGATGCCGGCCCGACGATCTGCATACTCGCCGCACCAGTCCGCCAGCCACCGGTTATGGGCCCGGATGCCGGCGAGGCGGAGGTCGTAGTCGTCGGGCGTCGGGGGTCGGGCGATGACCGCCCCGGTGGGGAAGAAGGGCGGGATCGTGTTGGGGAAGATGACTTCTGCCACCACTCCGTCGTCCTCGAGCTCGGAGATCCGCCGCTCCTGGTTCCAGTTCCGGTCCTTTGTGGTGCTCGTGAGGTCCTTGAACGGATTCGAGTACTTCGCCCGCCAGGCGTCGAACTCGTCCAGGTACTTGGCCTCCAGATACGACCGGTACTGGTCGTGGTTCCCACCGGCGTGGCCGTCGGCCGAGATGAGCACCAGGTGTTCGTCGTTGGTGTCGTCGCTCATTGCAGGAAAGCCTCCGCTGTCGTCCAGATGTAGTCCACGTCGTCGTCGTCGAGGCCCTGATTCGAGGGGAGCACCAGGCCCTGCGCCATCACACGGTCGGAATTGGGAAGCCCGCCTTCGGGGAGCCTCCACTCGACCGAAGCGAACGCCGGTTGGCGGGTCACGTTGCCGGTCCACACCATGCGGGTGTCGATGCCGTTGCTCTCCATGTGCTCCTGGAATTCGGAGCGTCGGACCCCCGATGCCGGGCGGATCATCACCGGGAACATGTGCCACGCCGTGTCGACGCCCTCCGTCGTCCGGGGGAGGCTGAACACGTCAGGGCGCTTCGAAAACCCGTCGACCAGTCGATCGAAGTTGCGCTTACGTCGGGCCAGGTTGTCGGGGAGCTTCTCCAGCTGCACCACGCCGAACGCGGCGGACAGCTCGGAGGGCTCGAAGTTCCACCCCACCTCGTCGAAGATGAATAGGTTGTCGTACTCGAGATCGCCGTCGATTTCCGAGAAGAACCGCGAGCTACTCCCCTTCTGGGAACCGAACAGCTGCACCTCCGAACGCCGTCCCCAGCGACGGAGGAGCAAACAGCGATCGGCCAGATCGGGGTCGTCGACACAGACCATTCCCCCGGTGCCGGCGGCGGTGATGATGTGACTAAGGGCGAACGATGTGACCGAGATGTCCGATCGGAGCCCGGTAGGCGTGCCGCGCAGCGTCGTCCCCAGTGCGTCGCACGAGTCCTCGATCACCCGCAGGTCGTGCCGGTCGGCGATGTCGCGGATCACGTCCCAGTCCGGGGCGTTCCCGATGAGGTTGGGAACGAGGATTGCCCGCGTACGGGGCCCGATCATCGACTCGATGGCACCGACGTCGATGTTGAACGTGTCGGGTTCTACGTCGACCAGGACCGGGACGATGCCGGCACGGACCAACGGGGCGATATCGGTCGAGAAGGTCACGGCAGACGTGATCACCTCGTCGCCCGGCTCCAGTCCGAGCAGCTCGACGGCGAGGTAGAGCGCCGAAGATCCCGAGTTGCACATGATGCCCCGGCCTTTGCCGAACAGCTCGGCCACCCCTCGCTCGAAGGCACGGACGTTCTTGCCGATCCGGAGCGCCTGGGAGCCTCCACGCAGAACATCGAGCACGGCCTCGATCTCCCGCTCGTCGTGGACGCTCCCGGCATACGGAATGCGGCGCTGGACCGTCATGGCTTCACTTCCAGTCCGAAGACGCGTTCGGCGTTCTCCCGCAGGAACGGCTGCCACACGTGGTCACGGAACGGCACGTCGGGCATCTCGGCGAAGATCCGGTCGAGGCTCAGGCCCATCGGGTAGTAGCCGGCATACATGATCTTGGTCTCACCGCGCGAGTTCGCATAGTCGATGATCGCCCGCGGGTAGTACTTGGGGGCGAACGCGGAAGTCATGTAGTACAGGCCCGGCCACTTGAGCATCAGCTTGACAGCAAGGTCCTCCCACGGCTCGGCGCCGTGGCGCATCACGATTCGCAGCTCCGGGAAGTCGAAGCAGACCTGGTCGAAGTGCATGACGTTCTGGCAGTCTGACGGGACCCGCGGCCCGGCAATGCCTGCGTTGGCCACGATCGGGATGTCGAGATCGACGCACGTCTGGTAGATCGGGTAGTAGCGCCGGTCGCTCACCGAGACCTGCGGGTTGCACCCGGCGGGGAACGTCGTCACCGCCTTGATCCCGTGTTCGGCATGCGCGTCACGGATGCGTCGCACCGCCCCGCCGATGTCGTTCGGGTCCACCTCGAGGCTGGGGACGAAGCGCGTCGGGTGGTGCTCGAGCGCGGCACGGGTGGACTCGTTGCCGAGGCTGACCAGTCCCACGGCCACGCCGTTGCGGTCCATGGCCTCGACCGTCTCGGCCACCGGGTCACGCCCGTCATCGAGCTGGTTGGGCACGTCTTTGAACATGTACTCGGCCGGAAACGCCATCGTCTGGCTTTCTGCATCCTTGGCCATCGCTCGCAAGTTGTCGTAGTGGCGTTCGGCATCCCGGCTCGGGAAGCCGATCATCAGGTCGATGGCACCGACGTCCGACGGGTACATCAGGAGGCCATCTCGTCGAGCGAGGAGCGGAACGGGACGCTGCGAAGTCCCTCGACGAATCGTGGCAGGAGGAGCGCCAGCTGCTCCCGGTCCTCGGGTGGCCAGTCGGCGAGAACATCCGACATGTGGTCCTCGCCGACCGTGCTCAGTCGCTGTCGTACGGCCGCTCCCCGTGGAGTGACGGTCACGACGACCACCCTCCCGTCATCCTCGCCCTTGGTCCGGGTGACAAGGCCCTCCTCCTCCAGCTGGCGCACCTGGCGGCCCGCTGCCGCAGGGTCCATCTGCGTGATCCTGGCCAGCTCACCCATCGGGAGGTCCCCGTCCTCTTGGAGCCGGCGCAGGAGGAGGTATCCCTGCTGGGTGATCATCACGCCGGCGGCCGCCGAGCGACGGGCATGCACCTTGCGACTCGCGTACAGGCGAAGGAGTTGCTCGAGCGCACGCTCGATAGCAGCAAGCTCGTCGCCCGTGCCATCGTGAACATTGGTGGCCATGCAGGCACCTTAGAATAGTTGTAGGACTCAGTCAACTAGTTTCGCTTCTGGACGATCGTCCCAGGTCGGATGGCACGACCGCCGAGCTTGGAGCACCAATTCGGCGCCATCGGCAGGTCCGAAGGTCAAGCGTCGGTCCGGCGAAACGGCTCATTGCGGGAAGGATCGGGCTCCCGTGGAAGTCCGAGGACGCGCTCCCCGATGATGTTCCTCTGCACCTGATCGGTGCCGCCACCGATGCGGACCGCCCACTGGGAAAGGAACTGTTGCTGCCAGTATCCGCCGTCGGGCGCACCCTCGATCCCGAGCATCCCCGCCGCGCCCTCCAAGGAGAGCGCCAGGTCGGTGAGCGCTGCGGTGTGCTGGGAGTAGCTCAGCTTCATGACCGAACTCTCGGATCCGGGCGCGAGCCCTCGGCTGAGTGACGTCTGGACCCGGAGCCCCAGGAAGCGCAGCAGTTCGAAACGGATGTAGGCCTTGGCCAGCTCCTGCCGGTGGACCGGGTCGCCTGACTGCCCGGTGGAGCGCGCCAGCGCCTGCAGGTCCTCGAACCGGACACCTTCGCCACCGCCGATCAGTGCACGCTCGCTCTGGAGTGTGGAGTGGGTGACGCGCCACCCCTCGTTGACCGGCCCTACGACTTGCGAAGACGGGATCCGGACGTCGGTCAGGAACACCTCGTTGAAGTGAGCCACACCGTCGATCTGCCGGAGCGGACGGATGTCGATGCCGGGGCTGGTCATGTCGACGAGGAAGAAGGTGATGCCCTTGTGCTTCGGGACGTCGGGGTCGGTTCGGGCAAGCAGGATCGCCCAGTCACTGTGCTGGGCGAGCGATGTCCAGACCTTCTGCCCGTTGACAACCCAGGTGTCGCCGTCGAGTTCCGCCCTGGTGCGGAGGCCAGCGAGGTCCGAGCCGGCCCCTGGCTCACTGAACAACTGGCACCACACCTCGTCACCACTCAGGATCGTCTGCAGGTGGCTGGACTTCTGCTCGTCGGTGCCCCATTCGATCAACGTGGGGCCGACCATTCCGACCCCAACCGCCAGCGCGCCGGCCCCAACCTCGAATCGCGCCATCTCCTGGTTGAAGATCGCCTGTTCGATCGCCGTCCCACCGCGGCCCCCGTACTCGGCTGGCCAGGTGATGCCCGCCCATCCACCGTCGAAGAGCTTCCGTTGCCATTCCTTGCAAGCGCGAACGTGCCGGAGTTGTGCCTCCGTCGCCGCGTCGCGCCACTTTCGCCTCGTTGCCAGCGTCCCGGCCTCACGTCGGGGAGCGCTCTGCTCGAGCCAGGTGCGCGCCGCCTCACGGACTGCCGCTTCCTTGGGCGTGTCGTCGAAGTCCACCTTCACCCCGTTCCGGATCGGCATCCCGTCCACGCGCACCCCAAACGCACGTGTCGTGCCTGCCACTCGCTCCAGCGGCCGAGAGTACTAGACCAAGTCCAACAACTGTCATTCTGGCAGGATTGCCACCATGACAACGTCGCCACCACCCATCGACCCCTTCTCCTCGGCCGACCTCGGTCCGCTGAAGTTGCGGAACCGGTTCGTGAAGGCGGCCACCTTCGAGGGACTTACTCGGGAGACGGTGGTCTCCGACCGGCTCGTCGAATTCCACAGGCAGATTGCCGCTGGCGGGATTGCGATGACCACGGTCGCCTACTGCGCCGTCTCTCCCGAGGGGAGCACCGACGGAAGCACGCTGCTCTTGCGGCAAGAGGCGGTCCCGGGCCTGACCCGATTGGCCGACGTCGTCCATGCCGAAGGCGCACTGGTGTCGGCGCAGATCGGCCACGCCGGCCTGGTGGCGAATCCCGCAGCCACCGGACTGCCCAGTATCGGCCCGACCCGTCAACTCAACCCCCTCGCCATGCGGCGCTCGCTCGCCGCAAGCGAGGACGAGATCGCTCGGATCACCCAGGCATTCGCCGACGGGGCCCGCTACGTGGCCGACGCAGGTTTCGATGCAGTCGAGGTGCACCTCGGCCACGGTTACCTGTTGAGCTCGTTCTTGTCGCCCAAGCTCAATACCCGGACCGACCGATGGGGCGGATCCCTGGAGAATCGAGCACGCTTCCCCCGACAGGTCCTGGCAGCCGTCCGTGAGGCCGCCGGCGAACGGATGGCCGTCACCGCCAAACTGAACATGTCTGACGGTGTCCCCGGTGGCTTCTGGCTCGACGAGAGCGTGGAAGTGGCCCGGTGGCTCGAGCAGGACGGGACGGTGGACGCCCTGGAGCTGACCGGTGGAAGCTCCCTGGAGAACCCCATGTACTACTTCCGCGGCGAAGCCCCGGTCGCGGAGATGGCTCAGATCATGCCGCGTCCCATCAGACGAGCGTTCAAGCTCGTCGGTGGCCACTTTCTCCACAGCTATCCGTTCGAAGAGGGCTACTTCCTCCCCTACGCACGTCAGTTCCGCGCTGCCCTGCACCTCCCGCTCATCCTGCTCGGCGGGGTGGGTTCGATGGCGACCGTCCGCCAAGCAATGGACGACGGGTTCGAGTTCGTGGCCATGGGACGTGCGCTCCTGCGCGAGCCGGACCTGGTGCAGCAGTGGCAGGCCGGCCAGGACCAGGACTCGCTCTGCATCCACTGCAACAAGTGCATGCCCACGATCTACGGTGGTACGCACTGCGTACTAGTTCCGCGCGATGAGCGGCTCGGACGCTGAACCCGGTCCAGCCGTCAAGTACCAACTCTGTTGACGTAAGTAATGCCTGTGCCGCCATTGACGACACCTGGGTGCCTCATCTGCTATCGGCGGTACCCAGCTCGTGCCGTTCCGGGCGCATGCAACCTTCGCGAGAGCTGGCGCCGAAGGGCATGAAGCATTGATTCGAGCGATACGCACCAGCCTCTGAGGCGTGGGCCATCCTCTGCCGCCATCCCTTCGAAGCTGTGGTTGCTCAGCAATCGGTTACACCAGGGTTCCTGCAGGGTGACGAGGGTTGGCTTGGGACTTGAATTCCCAGGTCAGAGCTTCACGTGCGCGCTCTGCACACTTCACTTGAGTCGTCCGGAACCGAACGTGTCCACGGACCCATGGGGCAGCCAATTCGAACCTGGGAATTGCGTGCGTTGCGACAACTTCACACGGCGGAGGTCGCTGATCCTGGCTGCCGGTCGCGGTTGGCGTCGAGGAAGGGCGCTACGTCACACGTGCGAAGGGGCTTCGAGTAGAGGAAGCCCTGACCCGTCTCGACATTCTCGTCGCGGAGACGAGTGAGCTGACCGGGCTCTTCGATGCCTTCGGCGACCGTTTCGAGTCCCAGGGTCTTGCCCAGCTGGACGAGCGTGTGGATGATCGCCCCGGCCTCGCTGCTCGTGGTCAGTGACGCGATGAATGATTGATCGATCTTCAAGATGTCGATGGGGAATTGGCGCAGGTAGGAGAGCGAGGAGTAGCCGGTCCCAAAATCATCAATGGCGATCCTCACGCCCAGCCCCTTCAGGGCATCGAGGCGTGCGACGGCACCGGCCACGTCACGCATGAGCGTGCTCTCAGTCACCTCGATGATGAAGTGGTCGCTGGGCATTCCCGTCTCGTGCAACGCACGAGCGACATCGTTGCCCAGTGTTCCGCTTTCGAGCTGCCGGGCCGAGACGTTGACCGACACGGCGATCGGCAGGCCCTGACGATGCCAGGCCGCACCCTGCCGGCACGCCTCGTTGATCACCCATTGACCCACCGGGACGATAAGGCCCGTCGCTTCCAGGATCGGAATGAACTCAGGGGGTCCGATCACGCCGCGCGTGGGGTGCTGCCAGCGGATCAGGGCTTCGAGCCCGGTGGTGGCACCGTCGTCGATGGCGAAGGTTGGCTGGTAGACGAGGAAGAACTGGTCGGTGCCGACCGCCTCACGTAGGTCCATCTCGAGCTCCAGTCGATCAGAGACCAGCTGGTACATGCGCGCCTCGAACATGACGAAACAGTTCCTGCCCGCCGCCTTGGCCTGGTAGAGGGCGACGTCCGCATCGCGCAGCAGTTCCTCGGCGTTCAGCCGCGGGCCTCGGGCGACCCCGATGGAGGCAGTGACAATGAAGGGCGTCTGGTCCCTGCCGAGGTGGAATGGCTCCCGCAGGACGTCGAGCAGGCGCTCGGCCACCAGTTCGGGACTCGACGCCATACTGGCTCCCTCGACGAGAATCACGAACTCGTCGCCTCCGAGGCGCCCGACGCTGTCCGCGCCCCGCACAGTTGCGGTGAGGCGTTCGGCGACTCTGCGGAGGAGTTGGTCTCCGGCACTATGTCCCAGGCTGTCGTTGATCTCCTTGAAGTCGTCCAGGTCGAGGAACATGGCGGCGACCGGCTCCCCGGTTCGGCGGCTTCGGGCGAGCATCTGCTCGGTGCGGTCGAGGATCAGCGGCCGGTTCGGCAAGCCGGTGAGGGCGTCGTGCAACGCCTGGAATCGGAGCTGGCCGGTCCGCTCGTCGACCAAGCGCAACGCTCGTGCACGTGAGCGGCCGAAGACCATCAACACGGCGAACAGCAGGACGGCGACGAGGAGGCCAAGGCCTCCGATGACCAGAGCCTGGCTCCACGGATTCCCCTGTAGCGCCTCCGTGATCTGGATGCTCCACTGTCCCTGGTCAACGGTGGTGGTCTGGACCAGCGAGAATGCCGCAGTTCCCGCAGGCAGGGTCCCCTGGGATGCCACCACGGTGGTGCTATCGAAGGCACCCAGCTGAACGATCGCGGCCTTCGACGTAGACCGAGCCGGGCCCAGGACGGAGTCTAGGAGCGAATGTCCGCTGAAGGTGCCGATGGTCCAGCCGACGAGTTGTGCGTTGCGAGCGGCCAGCGTGGTCGGGACGCTCCCGGACGAGTAGGTCGGGTCGAACACGATCACCAGGTCACCGAGACTCCTGGTCGAGGGATAGCTGGCCGCGGAAAGGACCGTTGGCTGCCCGCTCACCTGTGCCTCGGCGAGAATCGCCGGAAGTGGAGATGCTGCACCACCCGGAATGGTCGGGCTGCAGAAGTTGAAGGTGGGCGGGATCGCCCCCAATCGCTTGAGGTTCAACACGGTGGAGTAGCGCTGCAAGCAGTACTCAGCCTGCGGTGACGGCGGGACGACCGCGTAGGGAGCGGTGATCGTCCCGTAGTTGAGCGGGTCGGCGATGACGATGGCACCAAAAGCCGCCAAGTCGCTCGCCGGGACTTGCTGCACGAACCCGAAGCCGATGGTCCCCGGATAGCGGTTCTGCACGTCGAGCGTGGTGTACCAAGCGCCGAGCTCCCTATTCGTCAGGAGGGGCACGGAGGTGAACAACGCATTCTGGCTATTCACGAAGTCCAGGTCTCGCCGCAGGGCGGCGCCCAGCGCTGCGGACTGAGCCTGTGCCTGCGATTTGGCTGCGGTCACTTCGGTGCGGACTGCGGAACGGTATGCCGTCCATGCCCCCACCGCCGACGCCCCCAGGCCGATGACCAACACGGCGACTGCGATCACCACGAACGTCCACGCCCGCCACGTCCTCCCTTCGAACTCCGTGAACGGATCGGATTGACTGGCCGACTGAGCCACTTGCGCTCACCACCCTCGTGGGCCGCGATGGACCCTGAGGACAGCATCGACATCGCCCGAGGCTTCTTGAGGACAGGAAACGGAATAGGGCCAAAGGCCCTGACATGGTTAGTGACGTACAGGAACGTCGGCGATCTGGGTCCGGTTCATTCGAATCAGAACGAGCAAAACGAGCCCCCGTTTCAGCCATGTCCCGCATCGCCGAGATCGGCACCCACCCCACCCCATCGAACGGATCGGTGGATCGAGCCGGGGACTGCTCCCGGATCCATTCAACGGCGTCCCATGACCGATTCCCCATCGGCCACATCCAGTGCAGCTTCTCCATGGAGGCTCGACATGAGCGTTGACCCCCAAGGTGACCCCCGGTTCAACATTCAGAAGACCCATGTCTAGCGAGGGATGCCACAATGCGAGGAAGGGCAGGTCAATGACCACTTTTGCACAGGGCTGCCCCTCGTCGTGGCGAGAAACGACGGACCATTGCCCTCGGCATACCCACCCGATGGCCAACTCGGTGCACGGCGTGCCGCCCCGTGGTGGACTGGCAGCGACCGGGGGCCCACTCAAGGGGGCCGCCGGGAATGTCGATGCGACAACACCCGATGTCACGACGACCGAACGGCGGGCACCATGGCAGGCAGCAACCCCACCGGAAAGGCGATCCTCAAGGCGTCGCTGGATCTGTTCCGGCAGGACCGCCAGATGATCTGGCTGCCCTTCATGGCCGCAGCGACGGCATTCGTCACCTTCGCCGTGATCACGGTGCCCGTGGCGGTCGTGGCCGACCACTCCGGGATCGCCATCTTCATCGCCCTGGCCGTGGCGAGCGTGGTCGCCACATCCTCCACGCTCATCTTCAACGTCGCCTTGTGCTTTGCAGCGGCCGACCGCATCGAAGGGCGCTATCCGACCGTCGGGGGTGCGCTCGGCCAGGCCTGGCAGCGCAAGGGCGCGATCTTCAAGTGGGCGATCCTGTCCGCTGTCGTCGGCACCGTCATCCGCATGCTCGAGGAGCGCCTGGGCCTGATCGGACGGATCATCGGCGTCGCCGCTGGCCTTGCCTGGGCCGTGGCCACGTTCATGGTCGTCCCCGTCCTGGCCTTCGAGGATGTCGGACCGATCGAGGCGCTCAAGCGGTCCGCGTCGATCCTCCGGCAGCGGTTCGGCACCGTCGCCCGTGGGGGGCTCCGCTTCGGTTTCCTCTTCCTCGGCCTTTCACTCGCCGCCGTCGCCGTCATGGCGCTCGGCATCGTGGTCTCCATCGCCAACCTCCCGCTGGTCGGGTTCCCCCTCGCCGTGCTCGGCTTCGCCGCACTCCTCGGGGTGGCGATGTACGCGTCCGCAGCGGGTATGTACATGCGGACGATCCTCTACCGGTTCGTCACCGACCGGCCGATCCCGGATCTCGGCGTCGACGTCTCCCAGGCCTTCCACACCCGGTAGCCGGACCGAGAGGGTCGGTCGGGCCCGGCCGGGCCCCGGGCCGAACCATGGCCCCGTGGGCGCCTCACGTCACCCCGGGTTCGACTACGTGACCATCGCCGTCGAGGACCTTGATGCCACGCGCGACCGCCTGCGGGCCGCCTGCGGGCCACCTGCCGGGCCGCCTGCGTGGGCGTCCAGAGCGACGTGCCGGAGTTCCACGACCGGCACCTGGCCTCCGTCCTCGGTCGGGGCGACATGTGGGTCGAGCTGGCCGAGTGGCAGTACGGCGCCCCTGAGGAAACGACCGGCGTTGCGGACGGATCGGGCGACGACGGGCCCCCGGGTCAACCTCGTGCCCCATCGACCGACCCCCGCCTGACGAGCCTCCACCCTGTCCGTCGGTCCCTCCCACCCCCGGGACGTCGCGCCACCCTGTGGCGTAACAGCACCGTAAACATCCTGCGGGAGGGCGTAAACAAGGCACAAAGTCCTCTTCACGCGCTCGGCGGCACGTGTGATCGTGGCCAGGTGACACGAAACTCCGCTGCCGACCCCACCTCAGGAGGCTCCCGTGGTTGACCTTCTCTTCGTAGCGATCCTGGTGGCGTTCTTCGCCCTCATGGTCGGCTTCGTCCGCATCTGCGAGCGCGTCGTCGGCAAGGACGAGCCCGCGGGCACAGGCCCGACAGCGGAGTCCGAAACCGACACCACCCAGACCGACACCACCACCACCGAGGAGGTCCCGGCATGAAGAGCTACGACAATTTGGTCGGATTGATCCTTTCCGTGATCGTCACGGCCTACCTGATCTACGCCCTCGTCGCCCCCGAGAAGCTCTGATGTCGCAGAACGTCATCGACGTCATCGTCCTCGTCGTCCTGTTGGCCATTTCGACTCCGCTGCTGGGGTCGTACATGGCCAAGGTCTTCCAGAACAAGAAGGCCCCGGGAGACCGGATCTTCGGACCGGTCGAGCGACTTGTCTACAAGGTCACCGGAGTCAATCCCGAGAGCGAGCAGCGGTGGACCACCTACGCCATCTCGGTCCTGGCCTTCTCGTTCATCTCCGTCCTCGTCCTGTACGGCATGCAGCGGCTCCAGGCCCACCTCCCGCTCAACCCGGACCATCTGGCCGCAGTGCCACCGGCCTTGTCGTTCAACACCGCCGTCAGTTTCCTCACCAACACCAACTGGCAGAACTACGCCGGTGAGGACACCATGTCCCAGTTGACCCAGATGGCCGGGTTGGCGGTGCAGAACTTCGTGTCGGCGGCAGTCGGTATCGCCGTGGCCGTGGCACTCATCCGCGGCCTGATCCGGAAGCAGTCGAACACCCTCGGGAACTTCTGGGCCGACCTCACCCGGATCGTCATCCGCGTCCTCATTCCCGTCGCCGCCGTCGCCGCCGTCATCCTGATCGCCCAGGGGGCCGAGCAGAACCTGCACGCCGCCCACATGGTCACCACCGTCACCGGCCAGTCCCAGGGGATCGCCGGAGGCCCGGTGGCCTCGCAAGAGGCGATCAAGCAGCTGGGGACCAATGGTGGCGGGTACTTCAACGCCAACGCCGGCCATCCCTTCGAGAGCCCGACGGGGCTGACCAACATGCTGTTGAACTGGTTGCTGCTCGCCATCCCGTTCGCGCTGGCATGGACCTTCGGCAAGATGGCCAAGGACCGCAAGCAGGGCTATGCCGTCCTCGGCGCCATGGCCGGCCTGTTCGCCATCGGTGCCCTGCTGGTCATGCCGCTCGAGGCCCACGGCAACATCCACGTCGCCCAGGCCCATGTCTCCCAGGCGATCACGTCCACCTCGCCGGGCGGCAACATGGAGGGCAAGGAGGTGCGCGACGGCCCGATCATCTCCGCCCTCTTCAACTCCTCATCGACCAGCACCTCGACCGGATCGATCAACTCCGCCAACGACAGCTACACCCCGCTCGGCGGAGGCGCGATCCTGTTCAACATGCAGCTCGGGGAGATCAGTCCCGGTGGCACCGGGTCCGGCCTCTACGGCATGCTGATCATGGCCATCCTGGCGGTGTTCATCGCCGGGCTGATGGTCGGGCGAACGCCCGAGTACCTGGGCAAGAAGATCCAGGCGAAGGAGATGAAGCTCGTCGTCCTCTACCTGCTGATGGTGCCGTTCGTGATCCTGTTGTTCACCGGCATCTCCGTGGTGATGCCGTCGTCGTTGACCTCGATCTACAACTCGGGACCTCACGGCCTCACCGAGGTCGTCTACGCCTTCACCTCGGCGTCGAACAACAATGGCTCGGCCTTCGCCGGCCTCAACGGCAACACCAACTGGTTCAACACGACGCTCGGCCTCTGCATGCTGGTCGGTAGGTTCGCCCTGATGGTGCCGATCCTGGCCATCGCCGGCTCGCTGGGTCGCAAACAGCGGATCCCGGCGTCGGCGGGCACCTTGCCCACCGGCACCCCGCTGTTCGCCGTGATGCTCGCCGGCATCGCCGTCCTCATCGTCGGCCTCACCTACTTCCCAGTGCTGGCCCTCGGTCCCATCGTCGAGCACCTCGTCGGAAAGTTCTGAGAAGGAGTCACATGACATCCACACTCGAAGTCCCGGACGCCCCCCAACAGGAGGTCGGTTCGGGCAGCACCAAGCGCCGTTCGGCGACCTTCAACGCCACGATGGTCCGTCGGGCACTGATCGACTCGTTCGTCAAGCTCAGCCCGCGGCACATGAAGTCCAACCCGGTCATGTTCGTGGTCGAGCTCGGCAGCGTGCTGACCACCTTCTACCTGATCCGCGACTTCGGCTCGTCCTCGAGCTCGGAGAACGTCTTCGCCCTCAGCATCGTGGTCTGGCTGTGGTTCACCGTGCTCTTCGCCAACTTCGCCGAGGCGGTGGCCGAGGGACGGGGCAAGGCCCAGGCTGACACCCTGCGCAAGACCCGGGCCGAAACGGTTGCCTACGTGCAGCGCGGCGACGACATCGTCGAGGTGGCCTCGAGCCAGCTCCAGCTCGGCGACCTGTGTGTGGTGACGCCGGGCCAGCTCATCCCCGGTGACGGCGACATCGTCGAGGGGATCGCCACCGTCGACGAGTCGGCCATCACCGGCGAGTCGGCACCGGTCATCCGTGAGTCCGGGGGCGACCGCTCGTCGGTCACCGGCGGCACCCGGGTGCTGTCTGACCGGATCGTGGTCAAGATCACCTCGAAGCCGGGCGAGACCTTCCTCGACCGCATGATCGCCCTCGTCGAGGGCGCCAGCCGCCAGAAGACTCCCAACGAGATCGCCCTGGACATCCTCCTGGCCGGCCTCACCATCATCTTCATGTTCACCGTGGTGTCGCTCCAGCCCTTCTCCATCTACTCGGGCGGCCCCCAGTCGATCATCGTCCTGGTGGCCCTGCTCGTCTGCCTCATTCCGACCACCATCGGCGCGCTGCTGTCCGCCATCGGGATCGCCGGGATGGACCGCCTGGTCCAGCGGAACGTGCTGGCCATGTCCGGCCGGGCCGTCGAAGCGGCCGGCGACGTGCAGACCTTGCTGCTCGACAAGACCGGCACGATCACCCTCGGCAACCGGATGGCGTCGGCGTTCTGCCCCGTCGACGGTCACAGCGAGGAGGAACTGGCCAGCGCGGCACAGCTGGCTTCCCTGGCCGACGAGACCCCCGAGGGCCGCTCCATCGTCGTGCTCGCCAAGGATCGCTTCAATCTCCGCGAGCGCGAACTCGGCACCGATCACGTCTTCGTGCCCTTCACCGCGCAGACCCGCATGTCCGGGCTTGACGTCGGCGAGCGGCAGATCCGCAAGGGCGCAGCCGACGCGGTGCGCAAGTGGGCGGCCGCCCACGGCGGCGCGGCATCGGCAGAGCTCGACCGCATCGTCGAGCGGATCGCCCGGTCCGGCTCGACACCGCTGGCCGTCGCCGACGGCCCCGATCTCCTGGGCGTCATCGAGCTCAAGGACATCGTGAAGGAAGGCATCAGGGAGCGCTTCGCCGAGATGAGAGCGGCCGGGATCCGCACCGTGATGATCACGGGTGATAACCCCCTGACCGCCGCCGCGATCGCCCAGGAGGCGGGCGTCGATGACTACCTCGCGGAGGCGACCCCGGAGGCGAAGATGGCCTTCATCAAGGCCGAGCAGAAAGGCGGCAAGCTCGTCGCGATGACCGGCGACGGCAC
>PLRX01000043.1 GCA_003164095.1 Acidimicrobiaceae bacterium
GTTGGTCGAAGCTGTCCACAGGGTCAAGTGACCGGCGGGTAACGGATGTGGTGCCACATACTGTGCAGCATCAGCTATCGGCACTAAGTGGCCGGTGGCACGGATGCGGCCAGCACCGCTCCAGAGTTTGAGGAGGAGAATGGATCTGCCGATCGGGCACCGACAGTTCGGACCGGATGAAGTGTTCGAGAGCCTGACGCACCAGGCATTTGAAGGCGACTGGACCCGCGGCTTCACGATGCGCAATCAAGGGGATGATCCATGGGGCCTCAGTATCTTCGGACCCGACCGCGTCGCGTTCGCCGCACCTGAGGAACATCGATCCGATGTCGTTGCCCTCCGCCACACGATCCTCGAGCTGGTCCGCCCGTTCTTCATCAGCGAGGAGTCCTGGGACCGTCTGGGTGCGGCGCTCACCACCCTCTATACGAATCCCGAGCTGTGCGCGTTCATGGAGGAGCGAAGGGGAAACCTGTTCCTCATCACCCCTCACGTGCAATTCCACGACCTGGGCATTCTTGCCGCAAGCAGCATGGCAGTCCGTGCCGAGTTGCCCAAGGACAATCCGTTTGCCGCCCCGGATGATCCGGCGCGAAATCAATCGATCGTCGCAAACCGAGTGCTCTCCGTGCTCGACCACGAAGCCTTCCACTCGTTGACGGGCCTCCCGATCCTCGAAGGCCTCATGTTGCCTCTGGCCGATGTCGTGACGACGATCTCTGCCAACGGTTCGGGGAGATTGGCCCGCATGAAACTCGGACCGAGCCTCGTGTCAGCGCTGAATGACGCCACCCGGGCGTACTTGGTCCAAATGACCACGAGGGGCTCTCAGATCATCATGCTCGCCCCATCGGGCAGCCAGGCGAAGCTCGAGCGAGTCGACCGGTACTCCGAGGCACTGGTCATCGGAGAGGCGAGCAGGGGAACTGCCGAGCTCATCGTCGAACTGAACCTGGGTGAGCCCATCACGAGGCGCAACGTCGTTGCCGGGGTTTTTTTGGATTGCCCGTCGATCGGTCCTGATGGTCAGATCAGTGCACAGGAAGCCGGGGTTGCTCTGTGTCCGGACATTTGGGTGCCGACCAAGGCCAGCGAGCTTGCGAGCATCATGAAGGCCACCATCCGAACAGGGGTGGGGCGCGGTCGACAACACGGTGCAGAGTTCCGATATGGAAGGGCGAGCCAGGACGCCATCTTGCGCAGGTCGGAGATCATGGCCCTCGACCGGGCCCGGCTCACGGAGATTGTCGCCTGATCTGTGGGCTCCGACATGCAGTCCGGACTGTTCACACAGTGAGCCGGTGCTCACTGGTGGGACCCGAGAGTTGTTCCGAGTTGGCCCTCCAACGCGAGCTCCAAACTTCATGCGCGAGTACATGGGGCTTGCCCAAGAGTCGCTCGGCGGAGATGCACAGATGTTCGGCCTGGGTTCGATCTCCTCGCGGATCCGGGCGGCTCTCCGCCTGTTGTGCGGCGGACGTCATCGAGAGCATGAACCGTGGCGAGGACTCAGGTCGACGAGACTGAGGTCGTGAGAGGACCGATCAACTGGCTTCTTCGACGACGATTCGTATGTGCGATAGGCCGCCACCCGACAGAAGTCAGGGTGACCCGTTACGGGGACAGTTCGACCAGACCGATAGGTACGGTCTCGCGTTGTTTGTGCGGTCGCAGCTCGACGCTGACACCGCCGTAGGACGGCATGGGTTGACCAGATCACCGTCTCGGTCGGAGGCGGTGTCCAACTGAGAGACCCCAGATCCGCCGTTTCTGAGGGGCACCCACCAATAGTCGGTCCCGCTACTCGCGCCGTGAGCCGCCGGCAGGCAACTTTCGGATCCCCCGTCGCCCGATGGTCAGCACGTCACGAACTGTCTTGCGCCTTCCCGATCGCATCTGTGCCACGAGCTGACGCTTCGGCGATCCTCACTCTCCTGAGTTGACAGCGTCCGGGGACGCGGATTCGCCCGGTGGCGGCCGGCTCCTGCTTGGCAAGGAACTTCTTCAGCGTCTGGTGGAACCGCTCGACCTTCCCGCGGGTCTGGGGGTGATAGGGCCGGGAGTGCTTCGAGGCGATGCCGAGGGCGAGCAGCTCGGCCTCCATGGCCCCCACCCCGTTGACCCGTGAGGCGGTGAAGATCGCCCCGTTGTCGGTGAGGAAGGATTCGGGAAACCCCCACTGGGCTGCGGCGTTGTGGAGCGATCGGACCACGTCGGCCGACCGGGTCGTCACGAACGCCCGCGAGGCGACGCAGACCCGGGAATGGTCATCGATCATGTTGAGGACCTCGAACACCACACCGTCGGCCACGGTGACGTGGGTGACATCGGCCTGCCAGCGCTCGTTGGGTAACTCGGCCACGAAGCGCGCGTAGGAGCTCTTCGGCCGCTTGTGGGGTTGGGGGGTGACGAAGCCGCGGGCCTTCAGCATCCGCCAGATCGTGGGCACCGAGGGAACGTCGGCGAACTCCTTGGCCAGATCGACCTGGATGGTGGCCGCCCCCGGGGTCCACCCCGAGGCCGACCATGTCCTTGCGGAGGCGGACGACCGCCTCTTCCACCTCGGGCCCGAACTGCACCGGAGACGAGTGCGGCCGCTTGGACCGGGGCTCGAGCCCTGCCTCGCCTTCTCGTCGGTAGCGGGCGAGGCGTTTGTAGAGCTTGCCCGTGCTCGCGAGGGTCGGCTCTCCCGATCGGTACTCGTACGATGCCCCGGGCCACTCCGCGCACAGCCACCACCCGTTCCGGGTCCTGATGTGACCAATGGCCCTGCGGACCGCACGGAGTGTTGCGCGACCCTTGGACCATGGGCGATGAGGAGCATGGTTCCCGGATTAGGCAGTCGCTACCCCGTGGCCCGAGGAAGCACCACCTGCACCTGTCGCTCTCGCGCCGTACGCAGCTCTTGTCGACGATCCTCCTGGTAGCTGCGACCACGCTGATCGTCTGGACGATCTTCCTCGGCCTGACCCTCCCACGAAAATACGATGCTGGACATTGGGACCTTCTGTGGACAGGGTTCGACGTCGGACTGTTCTGCGTCCTCGGCTACGCGGCGTGGGCGGCCTGGTTCCGACGCCAGGTCCTGGCGACGACGGCGATCGTCGCGGGAACGCTCCTGCTGTGTGATGCCTGGTTCGACATCATCACGTCCATCGGCCATCGCGATGAGTGGCTCACGCTGCTCACCGGATTCGGGGGCGAACTGCCACTGGCGGTGTTCTTCTTCTGGCTCTATCGCCGTATCGTCCTAGGCACCCTCGCCGCCTTCCATCAGCTCCTCGGAGACGAGTCGCCCCCGCGTCGCCTCAGAGACGCCGAGATCCTCCGGCTGGCCACGCGACCGGAAGTGACTGGGGCAGATGTGACGCTTGCCGAGAGCGAAGTGCACGTGACGGAGAACTGGAGGTGATCCGCGCTGACGTGCGCCGGCCCTTCGGTCTGCACTGTCCACTCGGCCTCGAGATGGTGGGA
The DNA here is from genome assembly GCA_003164095.1 of Acidimicrobiaceae bacterium. Taxonomy (GTDB): domain Bacteria; phylum Actinomycetota; class Acidimicrobiia; order Acidimicrobiales; family RAAP-2; genus Bog-756. The sequence continues at coordinate 3,475 of PLRX01000043.1, forward strand.
GCGCGCGATGTGTCCCTGTGGCGATGCAACGACCGTTCGGAGCACCGACGGGACCATCGGCCCTACTGGCATCCGACAAACAGCGTGAGAATCCGTGTATGTCCGGGGCCCAACGAGTTCCACTCCGGTCCGAATTTGCCTGGATCTACCGGGGTGGTGAAGCGAGGTGACCGACGTTGAGGCCGGAAAATTGCAGGTCGGCGCGTCGGCCAACTCGTCCCCGGCGGTTGACGTCAAGGGTCTGACCAAGCGCTACGGCGACCTGACGGCGGTCGACGGGATCGACTTCTCCGTCGGCCAGGGCGAGGTGTTCGCCTTCCTGGGGCCGAACGGGGCGGGCAAGTCCACCACCATCAAGATGCTGTGCACACTGGCCCACCCGACCTCGGGCCGTGCCATGGTCGCCGGCTTCGACGTGGGATCGGACGCGAAGTCGGTCCGCCGTCACATCGGACTCGTCTTCCAGGAGCAGACCCTCGACGACCAACTCACCGCCGAGGAGAACCTCCGGTTCCACGCGGTGCTCTACGGCGTGCCCCACGGGCAGGTCGAGTCGCGGATCGCGAGGGTCATGGAGTTGGTGGCGCTCTCGGACCGGCGCAAGGACTTGGTGTCGACGTACTCGGGCGGAATGGCGCGGCGCCTCGAGATCGCCCGGGGCATGCTCCACACGCCCAAGATCCTCTTCCTCGACGAGCCCACGGTCGGTCTCGACCCCCAGACCCGGGCGCTCATCTGGGAGGACATCCAGCGGCTGCGTATCGAGGAGGGGGTGACGATCTTCCTCACCACCCACTACATGGACGAAGCCGAGTACGCCGAGCGGATCGCCATCATTGACTACGGGAGGATCATCGCCCTCGACACACCCGACGTACTCAAGGCCTCGGTGGGCACCGACACCGTGGCCATCGAGACCTCCGATGACGAGGCCGCACTGGTCGCGCTCCAACGGGCCGGCTATACGGTCGAGCGCACCGAGGGCGGCCTCACCGCTTTCGTGGCCGACGAGGAAGCCGCTGTCGGGCCCATCGTGGCCGCCGCCGGAGTCCCGGTGCGCACGGTCCGGGCCCACCGCCCCACTCTCGACGACGTATTCCTCCACTACACGGGGCGGGAGATCCGGGAGCAGCACGGCGAGGCCATCCCGATGATGGCGCGGGCCCGCGGCGCTCGCAGGAGCTGAGGAAACACGATGACCACCCTGTCCACGACCGGTTCGACCGCTCCGACCCCCGCAGGCCCCGCAGCCACCCCGGCCGTAGACCCCGGCACCGTCATCTCCGACGAGATCCGGGTCGTCGGGATGGTGTGGGAGCGGGAGCTCATCCGCTACGTCCGGACCCGGACCCGGATCGTGAGCGGGCTGATCCAACCGGTGCTCTTCCTCTTCGTCCTCGGCTACGGCATGAGCGGCCTGGTGGGCACCACCGGGGGCTTCAACTTCCGCCAGTTCGTCTATCCCGGGGTGGTGGCCATGAGCGTGGTCATGACCGCCATGTTCTCCGCCCTGTCGATCGTCTGGGACCGGGAGTTCGGCTTCCTCCGCGAAATGCTGGTCGCCCCGGTCAGTCGGGTCTCCCTGGTGCTCGGCAAGACGGCGGGGGGAGCGACCGTCGCCGCCGTCCAGGGGACGATCATGCTCGTGCTCGCCCCACTGGTCGGCATCCACCTCACCCCGGTACTCGTCGTGCAGATGATCTGCCTCGAACTGTTGATGGCGGTGGCCATGACCACGTTTGGCGTCTTCGTGGCCAGCCGCATCCAGAAGATGGAGTCCTTCCAAGTCGTGATGCAGATGCTGCTCATGCCCATGCTGTTCCTGTCGGGGGCGCTCTTCCCGCTCAACGGCCTGCCGGGATGGCTGACCGTGATCACCCGGCTCAACCCGCTCACCTACGCCATCGCCCCGTTCCGCCAGGTGGTCTTCGCCGCCCAGGACATGTCGCCGGCGGCCCGGGCACGTTTCCCGACCAATGTCACGCTCTTCGGGTACACGCTGCCCATCGGCATGGAGCTGGCGATCGTCGTGGTGTTCGCCCTGGTGTTCTTCGTCCTCGCCTTCCGGGGGCTGTCCAAGACCGAGTAAAGGGGAGTCTGCGATGAAGATCGACCGGTCGGTGTGCATCGTCACCGGGGCCTCCTCAGGCATCGGGGCGGCAACGGCGCGCCAGTTGGCCGGGCTCGGCGCACGTGTGGTCCTGGCCGCCCGTCGGACCGACCGGCTCGAGGCTCTGGCCCGGGAACTACCGGGTGCGGTGGCCGTCACCACCGATGTCACCGTCGACGGCGAGTTCGAGCACTTGGTGGCGGAGACGGTCGACCGGTTCGGCGGTGTGGACGTCCTGGTGAACAACGCCGGACAGGGCCTCCACGTACCGCTCGAGCAGTTGGACCCGGTCGACCTGCGGGCTGTGTTCGAGCTCAACGTCGTCGCACCCCTGCGGGGTATGCAGGCGGTGCTTCCATCCATGCGGAGCACTGGCGGCGGGGCCGTCGTGAACGTGAGTTCGGCCACGTCGCTGCGGGTGTTTCCGGGGCTGGGCGGCTACTCCGCCACCAAAGCCGCCCTCAACATGCTCTCCCAGGTCGCCAGGATCGAGCTGGCCGATGCCGGGGTCACGGTCTCGGTCGTCTATCCGTCGGTGACCGCTACCGAGTTCCACCAGCACCTGCGGGCCGGGCGCATCCTGGCCGGAGCCCGGACGATCCCCCTGGACCCGCCGGAGCTCGTCGGTCAGGCGATCATGCTGGCCATCCGGACGGGCGAGGCTCACGTCCTAGTCTCCGACCCGCCCCGGCCCATCGTCCCCGGGGACGCCGAAGGTTGGGGTGCACTGCTCGCCCGTCAGTCCAGTGAGGCGGGTCGGTCGCCTGGGGACACGCCCAGCGGCGAGCGGACCGCGGCCACCAGGCTGACCGAGGAACCCCGGGGATGATTTTGGTCACTGCCGCCAACGGGCGCACGGGGCGGAGCGTGGTTGGAGCCCTGGCTCGGTCCGGCCGCCAGGTCAGGGCCTTCGACATCTCAGCCGAGGTGGAGCAACTGGTCGGTCGCGGTGCCGAGGAAGCAGTGGTCGGCGACTTGCTGGATCCGGGCGACCTACGCCGAGCCGTCGACGGTATCAGCGCCGTCGTCCACATCGGGCCTCCCATGCACCCCCGGGAGGCGGAGATGGGCCACGGCGTCGTGTCGGCCGCCCGCGAAGCCCGAGTCCACCACTTCGTCCAGTTCTCGGTGACCCATCCGCAGCTCGAGCCGCTCCTCAATCACCAGGCCAAATTGGCGGTGGAGCGGGTCGTGCTGCTGTCGAGGATGCCGTTCACCATCCTCCAGCCCATGCACTACATGCAGAACACCGATGTGCGCCGCGTGGTCGGCGAAGGGACCTTGCGCCAGCCCTATGCGCTCGACACACGACTCGCCCACGTCGACCTGGAAGACGTCGCCGAGGTCGCGGCCAGGGTGGTCGACAGCCCTGAACACTTCTACGCCACCTACGAGCTCTGCGGGCGGGACTACTGCGACGCCCAAGAACTCGCCCGGATCATCAGCGACGCATCGGGCCGTGCGGTGTCGGCGGTGCTCGCCGAACTGCCCGCTGCGGGCCCGGGAGCCGGTGGCTCCGAGGGTGACGATCACCGTCACGATGCGATGGTCCGACTCTTCGACCACTACGGGCGGTACGGCATCACGGGCAATCCGAACGTGCTCACCTGGCTTCTCGGTCGACCTCCGACGAGCTTCGACGAGTACGTGCAGCGGAGTCTGGCGGCTCCCTGACGGTGTCCCGCGGCCCAGTCGTCGCTTTGGGGCGGGGTGCTGGCATGGCGAACTGATCGGTTGGTAGGCGAATCCTCCGGGGTGCATCGCGACCGGGCGCATCCCGATGGGGCCAATCGGCGGACGGGAGCCTTGGAGCCAGCGCAGCCTGACCGTCGGACAACCTGTCCGGATGAGTGGGTCAGGCTCCCCAGGTCGAGTTCGCCGGCCAGATGGATGACCGGGTCGGCCGGATCGTCGACGGAAGCGCTCTCCCGGCGCGTCGGGACCGTCGTCGATCGCGACGCAGCTTCCTCGCTCAACCGACCCGATCGGGACCGGTCTGGGCTGTGTCCGACTGTTCCACCGGGCCCGTCCACCGGAAGGCCAGCACCGCGACATCGTCAGATCCGGACGGGCTGCGCGTGGCGGTGAGCCTGGCGAGGAGGTCCTCGATCGTCACCGGCCCGTCGGGCGCCGCACTGACCAGGCGTTCGAGTCCCAGGTCGATGCTCTCCCCACGTCGCTCCACCAGCCCGTCCGTGAAGGCGACCAGGGCTGATCCGCTCGCCAGGTGGACGGTTGTCGCCGTATAGCTGCTCGGGGCGACCCCCAGGGGAAGTCCGACCTCGGTCCGGACGTACCCGGCCGAGGTGTCGGACACCAGTATCGGATTCAGATGGCCGGCATTGGCCAGGGTGACCACCCCGGTTCCCGTGTCCCCCACGCCGACCAGCACCGTGGCCAGGTGCCCGTCCCGGCTCACGCTGAGTTGACGGGAGACCATCTCGAGGACGACCTCCGGTGGGTGCCCCTCGATGAGATAGGCCCGGACGGTGAATCGGAGGCGGGCCATGATGGCGGCGGCCTCCACGCCCTTGCCCGACACGTCACCCACGGCAAAGCCGAAGTGACCGTCGTCGATCTCGATCAGGCTGAACCAGTCGCCACCGATCTCCATGCCGTCGGTCCCTGCCAGGTACTGGGTGGCGACTTCCAGGTTGGGGATGGGTGGATTGCGCTGAGGGAGGAGGGCCTGCTGCAGAGCGTCCGCGATCGAACGCTGCTCGGCGTAGAGCCCGTCGAGTTGACCGTACAGACCGGCGATGGTCCCGGCGTCCTGTTCGGCGTTCCGTCGCCGCATGACCAACTGGTAGGTCACCACGGCTGTGCCGACGGTGAGGAGGAGGCCACCGATCAGGAACACCCAGGGGAGCGCGCCGCCCAGCGTGCCCCCCAGAGGACCCCGCGGCGCGGCGACCAGGGTGACGCTGGAGTCACCGAAGGGGATGGCGACGCGGGTGGTGTCGCCGGTGATGGGGAGCTGCGAGAGCGGCAGGTCGGTGGTGGCCAGTGCTGAGACGTCGGTGGTCGGACCGAGGTAGGTGGCGAAATCCAGGTCGGAGAACGCGGCGCCGTTCTCCACCGGGACGACCCGGTTGGCCGGAATGGCGCGCTCGGCGTAGATGGCGGTGGTCGGGTCTGCTGGATCGGAGATGGCATAGCCGATCCTCCGTGGACCGTGTTCCGGCACCGCAGCCACCACGAAGTTCGAGCTCGTGAGCGACCTGGTGATCAGCGCCGCGGCCTGGGTGGAATCCTGAGCCAACAGCGGCACAGCGCCGGCCGAGGCGACGGGCCGCCACGCCGTTCCGTCGGATGTCCACAGGACGGCCGACACGAAGGGCTGGTGCCTTCCGACATACGTGGAGGCGAACCGGTCGAACTGCTCGGTGCTGTCGCCCGTCGCCTGCTCGATCTGCAGTGCCGTGTCGAGCGGGTTGCGGAGGCTCAGGATCGTCGAACTCAGCACGGCGGCCGCCTGGCGGGTCTGGACCTCGAGCAGTCGGTGCTCGTTGTCGCGGTTGAGCGTCCACGCCGTCCACGACACGGTCAACGTGATCACCAGTCCGATCACGGCCACGATCGTCGTGGCTCGTACAGGAGAGGCTCCTCCTGCCGGGACCACCTCGGCAACGGGGGGCCGATCAGTTGCCCTGGCGAGGGGCGGCCCGCTCGTTGCTGCGACTGCCGTCACGTCACCTCCCCTGGTTCGACCTGGTGCTGATGGACTCGGGACTGACTGCAGCTGGTCGACCATGGTCGCACCCGTCGGGCACGCGAGCAACCCGGCCATCCGTGCACACACTGGTCCGGCCCCGGACGACGGCCCGGCCCTTGTACGCCGGTCGGCAGTCGGCAGTCGGCGACCGTCACGGTGGCGGGATGCCCCGGAATGCTCCCTGTTCAACGCCTCCGATAGTGTGCCCACCGCATGCAGGAGCGCTCCGGACCACGCAGGTTGAGCGGCGGGACACCGGGGAGCGACGCGGCCCCGGGAGTTGCCGGTCGACGGTTGCCCCGGGCGCAGATCGGAAGGGGAGCGCCATGACCGACGGTGTGCGCAAGCAGGCGGTGCTGGAGCAGTTCGCCACGTTCCTGAACCCCCAGAAGGTCCGGGTCATGCGGGCGGCCGGTCTCGACATCATCGAGGGCGAACGCTCCGGGCCGTGGGTGTGGGACATCGACGGCACCCGCTACCTCGACTGCTTCACCTCTGCCGGTTCCTTCAACGTGGGCCGGCGCCATCCCCGGGTCGTGGCTGCCGCGCACGCCGCGGTCGACCACCTCGACAACGGCAACTTCCTGCTGTGCTCGGAGCAGAAGGCGATGCTCGCCGCCAAGCTGGCCGAGGTCACCCCGGGCGACCTGTCGTGCACGATGTTCGGGTCAGGAGGTGGTGAGGCCATCGACTTCGCCGTCAAGCTGGCCCGTGGGTCCACGGGCCGACCGACCGTCGTATCGACCGTAAACGGCTACCACGGCCACACCGGGTTCGCACTGTCGGCGGCCGGCCGGGCGTCGTTCCGGCAGCCGTTCGAGCCGCTGATGCCCGACTTCGTCCAGGTCCCCTTCGGCGACCTCGACGCCCTGGTCGCCGTGCTCGACGAGCGCACGGCCGCCGTTCTCCTCGAGCCGATCCAGGGCGAGGGGGGCATCGTGGTGCCGCCCGACGGATACCTGGCCGGCGTGCGTGCCGCCTGCGACCGCGTCGGTGCCCTGCTGATCCTGGACGAGATCCAGACCGGGTTGGGCCGGACCGGTCGCTGGTGGGCCTGCGAGCACGATGCCGTGGTCCCCGACATCATGACGACGGCGAAATCGCTCGGTGGCTCGCTGGTGCCCATTTCCGCGACGGTGTTCACGGAGGAGCTGCGGGAGTTCCTGATCCCAAATCCCTTCATCCACCTCTCCACCTTCGGAGGCTCGGACCTCGCCTGCGCGGTCGCCCTCGAGGTACTGGCCGTGATCCAGGAGACCGGCCTGGTCGAGCACGCCGCGGCGATGGGCGAGCGGCTGTTCGCGGGTCTGCGAGCCATTGCCGCCGCTCACCCCGAGGTCATCACCGAGGTCCGTGGTCGAGGGCTCATGGCCGGCATCCAGTACGTCGAGGACTCACTCGGGCCCCGGATGTCGTACCACCTGGCGCAGCACGGGGTCCTGGCCATCTACAGCGGCAACCAGCCGGCGGTCATGCGCCTGATGCCGACGCTGGTCATCGAGGAGGACGAGGTGGCCCTGCTCCTGTCCGCGCTCGACGCGGCGATCGACGACCTGCTGGCCGGCGCCGGGCCGGAGGAGGCGGCACCGTCACGTCCGAAGCGCCGACCGGTGCGGTCCACCGGGTCCGGTGCGGGGGCGACGATGCCCGCCGGTTCACCGAGCTGAGGAGGGGACGATGGCCGACTGGGACGAGCTCGCCGAGGCGCTGGCCGACTACACGGTCAGCTGCAACGAGAACGAGCGGCTCCGCAAGATGCAGCGGGACTGGACGCGCGTGCTGCACTTCGAGTGCTCCGACAGCGGTGTCCGCTTCACCATGGACGTCGAACGGGGTGAGATCCTGGCGACACCCGTTGGGCACGTCGGGACCCCCGACATCGTGGTGACGACCCATTCGGAAACGTTCTGCGACATGTTCTGGGGCGACCTGAACCCGGTACAGAAGTACCTGCGGGGGGAGATCACGGTGCAGGGGTCGCAGGAGGACGTGATGCGCCTCGACGCCATCAGCGCCGTCATCTGGCCCGACGCCTGAGGGTGGGCGGTTGATGGCAAACGGTGGAGGAGCTCCTGCGCCGACGGCGTCGACCTTGCGTCGCTCGGTCACGACCGCCACCGCCACCGCGACGTCGGCCGGGCTGGCGTTCGCAGCGATCGACTACCTCGGTGTGGTCTCGGTCCTGGCCTATGCCCCCGGGGCCACCGCCGCCCTGGCGATCCTGATCGGCGGACTGATGGTCGTGCTGGTGGCGGGCATCTTCGCCGAGCTGAACGGGCTCTACCCGACGGCAGCCGGCATCCGGCTCTACCTGGGCAGGGCCGTCGGCAACCGGACCGCGATGTCCGTCACGTTCACGTACATGGCGACGGTGGTGCTGGTCATCGCCGCCGACGCCTTCCTGATCGGCGCGGCCATCCGCCACGTGCTCCATGAGCCGGCCGTCCTGGCCTACCTCTGGATCGCCGTGCTGCTCGGCATCGCCCTGGCGGCCAACCTGCGGGGGATCCGGATGGCGGGCTGGGTCCAGACCTTCGTCACCTACACCGTGCTGACGGGTACGGCGGTCCTGTCCGTCGTGGCGATCTTCCACCACGGACGTGCGTTCCACCAGCCGTTCGACATCTTCGGCAAGGGGGCGTTCTCCGGGATCCAGGCGATCGCCTTCGCACTCTTCCTCTACGCCGCGTTCGAGTGGGTGACCACCACAGCCGAGGAGGCCCGTACGCCACGGGTGATCACCCGGGCCCTGTTCATCGCCCCGTTCCTGATCTGGCTGGTCTCGACCCTCTTCGCGCTCGCTCTGGCCCATCTGGTCCCGTTCCCGGTCCTCCACCACAGTGCCTACCCCCAGCTGCTCATGGGCAAGGCTGCCCTCGGCACAATCGGCGAGCTGTGGATGCTGGCGCTCACCGTCCTGACCGCACTGAACACGTTCAACGGCGGGTTCCTGGTGGCATCGAGGTTCATCTACGCCGCCGCACGTGAGAACACGCTGCCGCGCCAGTTCGCCAAGCTCAATCTCAACGCGGTGCCCTGGCTGGCAGTCTGCGTGCTGGCCGGCGTGTCGGCCGTCGTAGCCGCGCTGGTCTTCGCCACCGGACAGTGGTTGCTGCTGGTGGCGGTCGGAGCGGCCATCGAGTCCGCGATCTATGCCATCGGGTCAGTCTGCCTACTGGTGCTCCGTCGGCGCGACACACGGGAGCGGCCGTTCCGGCTCATCGCGGCGCGGCCGCTGGCGACATTCGGCGCGGTGCTCTTCACGATCATGTTCCTCGCCACCGGGCTGTCCGATCCGAAGAACCCGAGCCACCTCTCGGTGGTGCCCCTGGGTGTCATCGTCGTGCTGGGTGCCGTGTCGATCGGTTACGTGCTGCTGTGCGTACCGAGGCTGCAGGCTGCGGCGGCCGCCCGGGCGGCGACCAGCCGGCCCAAGCGGCGTCCGCAGCGGACGGCGGAGTCGGGTGGAGGGGGGCCGACGTCGACAGGACCCGTGCGGACGCCGCCCTCACCCCCGTCCGGGCCCATGGCGGGTACCTGAACGGCCTCAGGCGCCCGCCCGCCACGGGTCCGCCCCGGGCACGTCCGGTAGCCTGCGGACATGGACGGCGATCCGTCGGGCGTGAAGGTTCCCGGGCTCGAGCCGGTGTTCCGCCACCTGGACGACCCGGACGTGCCCTGGCAGCAGGTGCGGTCCGTCCGTCGTGCGGACGGGTCGGTGGCGTCGGTGTGGGAGAAGTGGCTCGCATTCTCGGCCGATCCCCTCTACCTCTCGCTGTACGCCAAATGGGATCCGGGCGTGATCCAACGCCGGCACGGTCACCTCAGCCCGCACGTGCTCATGGTCCTCGAGGGCGAGATCCTCTGCGGCGACCGCCTGTGTGGTGCGGGTACCCACATCGAGCTCCCGTTCGGCGCGGCGTTCGGCCCGTTCGTCGCCGGAGGCGACGGTGCGGTCCTCTTCGAGGTGATGATGGGTGACCCGAGGGGCTAGGGCGACGACCCCGCCTCCTTCGAAGCAGCGCTCGCGCAGCACGGGGCGACGGCCCTGCCCGACCCGCCCATCGACCTGCCCGAGTGGCTGCAGGACCAGCGCGACCGCTGGATCGCCGACTGACGGGCAGTGACCGGCGGCTCAGGTGCCGGTACCGACGAGCGTCACGGTGATCGATCCGCCACCGTTCGACTTGAAGACATAGGTGTCCGAGGTCGGGCCCCGTGTGGTCGGCCGGAAGGTCACGGTCTGGTGGAGGAAGGTGCCCGGGTCGATCGTGGTCCCCTGGGGCATCGGGACCTCTGCGGAGAACTGTCCACTCGGGGCGAGGGCCCGGGTGATCACCAGGGCCACCGTTCCGCTGTTCCCCACCTCGAACGTGACGTCCGCCGACGATCCGACCGGCACGGACCCGGCGTCGACCGTGGTGGCACTGACCGCGAGGCGGGGGTAGCCCGTGACTGCGGTCCCGGCCACCGGCAGGGTGACCGCGCCGTGGTCCGTAGCGACGGTGAGCGCAGAGGAGTAGGAGCCGGCCACCAGTGGGTCGAAACTGACCGAGAGGGTGACCGCCTGGTGGGGTGCCAGCACGGTGCCGGTCGGGGGCACACCGGTCACGGCGAAGGGGTCACCGGGAAGGGTGACCCCGGTGACCGTCTCGGGCCGACTCCACGAGTTGGACACCGTCGCGGTCAGCGTCAGGCCCCCGGCCCCCGTCAGGACCGTGCCGAAGGCCAGGGGCTGGGCCGACCTCAGCAGTCCGGGCGCACTGCCGTACCCGGCGAGCGGGACCGAGTCGGTCCCCGCGCTCGTCGTGAGTGTCAGGTCGGCGATGACTGGTCCGGGCCCGGTCGGGGTGAAGGTGATCCGGAGCGGGACGTGCCCGCCGGCGGCCACGCGGGTTCCCAGAGGCGGTTGGGTCACGGTGAACACGCCCCCGGGCACGGTCTCGGTCCCTGACGCGGGTATCGAGGTCGGTCCGGCGGTGGCCCCGGCCGGGACGGTCGTGGAGGTCGCGGGCCCGCCGGTCGGGTCCGGACTCGTCGAGGCCTGGTAGCCGCTCACGTCGGCCTGACCGGTCAGCGTCGTGGCCTGGGTCGCAGTGGCGTCCACGGTGACGGTGCGGCTCGAGCCCACGGCCACCGAGCCGAAGTCGACGGGCGCCGCCGACACCGCGGGGGCCGATGACGAGCCGAAGGCGAGGAACCGGCCGTTCCGGGTGCCGACGAAGATGCGGCCGTTCCAGGCGGTGGGCACCGAGAACTTGGAGGCGGTGCCGATCGGTCCCGACCACAGCAGGGGGAGCACGCCGCCCGACGGGATCGCCCCGTAGGCGCGCAGTTGCGCCCTGGTCCCACTAGGGCCGCTGCTGTAGACGACCCAGACCACGGCGCTGCCGGCCGTGGTCCCGTTGCTGGTGACCAGCGGGGAGCCCGACGTGTACCCGAACGAGCCGGAGCTGGTGCCCGCCGACGTCAGCTGGGGGAGGCCCTGCCCGTTCACTCCGTAGGAGAGGGCGCGCAGGTAACCGCCGCCACCGCTCTCGAGGACGTAGACCCAGCCGCCCTGGCCGCCGTAGACGGCGGGGTGGCCCCACACCCCTCCGAACGGACCCAGTTCCTGCAGCACGGCATCGCCCCCGCCGGCACCCTGCTGGAACCCACCCATGTCCGCCGCGTCGACCAGATAGATCGCCCCGTACTTGCCGACCTGGACGAGGAGCTGCGGGTGGGCGCTGGTGCCGAAGTACTGCGGGGGCAGCGCGGCCGGTCCTCCGGACCCGAAGTCGTCGTCGTTGGCATCGAGGTTCGCCGCGTTGCTCGGTGCGAAGAACTGGGAGGGGGTGAGCACACCCGACGCACCGACGGTGAGGCCGATGATGGACTCCGAGAGTGTGGCGGGTGGATCGCCCGAGGCGGCGGGGTGGGGGGAGACCCCGTTGCCGGTGGCGAGGATGATGTTGTTGGCGCCGACGGAGACGAGCCCACTGCCGCTCTGCCAGATGCCGGCCTGCGAGTCCTGGTCGGTACCGATGCCCGACTCGTCGCTCCACATGGTGGTCACGGCGTGCGAACTGGTGCTCACCCCCACCACGATGCCCCGGTAGGGGGTGATGTCGCAGTCGGAGGCGAATCCGGCGTACACGGTGCCCCCGAGGAGGAGGAGGCCGGGCCGCTGCTGCGAGTACGCGTCGTCGAACGGCACGGACGGGGTGTTCGACGGGGTACCGGTGATCTGCACGGGAAAGCCGGGCGCCTCGGCACCTGTGGCAGCCGACACCGCCTGGAGGTACCAGTGCGCACTGGCCAGTCCGCCGGAGCCCGTCTCGAGGCGCGTGGTCAGGTAGACGAGGCCGGTGGCGGGATCCTCCACCGGGGTCGAGGTCGAGCCGAGGTCCGGGGTGAGGTCGGAGCAGTGGACCGTCCTCGCCAGGAAGGGTGTGCCGAACGATCGACTCCACACGATGGCCCCGGTGGTGGCATTGATGCCGTACGCCATTGCCTTCTCGGTGGTCACGATCGCCGTGCCCCCCACCACGAGCGGCTGTGCGTAGATGGCCCCGGACAACTTTTTGGAGAACAGCTCGCCGAACGAGCCTGACTGGATCGCGGTGGGCATGAGTGACGACTCTGCCGGGTCCCAGTCGGTGCGGAGGTTCGAGTATCCGGCAGTGGTCACGTCGGGGGGGCCACTGGCCAGTGCGTCCACGATCGGGACGGTGACCCCTGCGAGGACGACGACGCCCACGACGATTCCCGCGATGAGTCGCCGTCCTGTCATGCCCACCCCTCGTCGCACCCCTCGAGAGGCTAACAACGGGTCGGTGACCGAGCAACGGCCGGTGCACTCCGACGGTCTGGCCACGTCCTCAGTCGGGGACGACCACCGCCCGACCCCGGAGGGTCCCCGCTTCCATGGCCTCGTAGGCGTCAGCGACCCTGTCGAGTGGGAAGAGATCGACGTCGGCCCGGATCCGCCCGGCGTCGGCGAGCGCGATCACATCGAGCGCGTCGGAGATCGTCGAGGCCTGGAACGTGAACACCTCGCCGTCCTTGGGCAGGAAGTCGTACAGGCTGACGTCGGGCAGGCCCCCCTGTCCGGCACCGATCAGCGCGAAGGCACCCCCCCGGCGGGTCGACCGAAGCCCGGCGCGGATCGTCGGCCCGATGCCGACGAAGTCGAAGACGGCGTCGGCACCGTCACCCGTCAGGGCGAGGACCTCGCCAGCAGTGTCCCGATCGACGCCCGCCATGGTGACGTGGGCGCCCAGCTCCGACGCGTACGCGAGGCGCTCCGGCACCGGGTCGATGGCGACCACCCGGGCCGCGGTCAGGGCCAGCAGGTGCTGCACCGCATAGCTGCCCAGGCCGCCGGCACCGATGACGACCGCCGTGCCGCCCGGGTGGATACGGGGCAGCGCCCGCTTCACCGCGTGGTAGCTGGTGGCACCGGCGTCGGTCAATGGTCCGGCGCACACCGGGTCGAGCGTGGTCAGCTTCACCAGCTCGCGTGTGCTCGACACCAGGACGTAGCTGGCGAGCCCACCATCCCGGCCGTAGCCGCGCCCCACCAGGGAGTCGGCGCAGTTGTTGTCCTCCCCGCGGACGCAGAACGGGCAGTGACCGCACGAACTGGGTGAGATCACGGCGACGGGGTCACCTTCGGCGAATCCGCTCACGCCCGGTCCGAGCGATGCCACGCGTCCTCCGATCTCGTGGCCGAGGGTGAACGGCACCTGCCAGCCGATCGCCTCACCGATCGCAGCGGGCATCTGGCTCATCATGGCGTCCGAGTGGCACAGGCCATTGCCGGCCACGGCGACCAGGACCTGCCCCGGGCCCGGCTCCGGAACCGGTGCCTCGACCAGCTCCGGTGGGTGCCCCCACTCGACGATCCGGTACGCCTGCATGGTGTCTCCCATGGCGCCGAGTCTGGCACCTCGGCGAGCTGCCGGGAGTGGTGGGACCGAGTGCCACCCGATGCTCCGGAGCGCCCGGACGCCTCGACGGGTACGTTCGCGGGCGTGTCCACCATGCCGAGCCCCACGTGGTCCGACCAGTGCCCGCTACCGGCCCACGTCCCCCGGCACCGCTGACGGTCGTCATGGACGCATCGCTCTTCGCCGTCGGACTCCTGATCGTCCTGGGCACGGTCACCAGCGTCCTGTTCACGCTGGTGCTACCGCGACGGCCGGCCGGGATCCAACGGGTGACCCTGCTCGTGAACCGGTCGGTGCGGCTCGCGTTCATCTCACTCTCCCGGTTGGCGCGAACGTACGAGGCGAAGGATGCCATCCTGGCTCCGACTGCACCGGTGGCGCTGTTGGCACAGCTGCTGTTCTGGGCCGCAGCACTCGTGGTGGGGTTCGGCCTGATGCTCCACGCCAGTACCCACTCGTTCCCTGACGGGCTCCTGCAGGCGCTGACCGCCCTCTTCACGGTCGGGGCCGTCCACATCGGGGGACGTCCGGACGAAGGCATCGACATCGCCGTCGGGGCGATCTGGGTGGTCATCGTGGCGCTCCAGATCGCCTATCTCCCTTCCATCTACAGCTCGTTCAGCCGGAGGGAGAGCCTCGTCGCCCTGCTGGAGAGCCGGGCCGGTCAGCCCGCCTGGGGACCGGAGCTGCTCGCCCGTCACCAGCTCGTCGGGATTGCGGACACGCTGCCGGAGCTCTACCAGGAGTGGGAGGTGTGGGCGGCCGACGTCGCCGAGAGCCACACGACCTACCCGATCCTCCTCCTGTTCCGGTCCCCCGAGCCCTGGCTCTCCTGGTTGACGGGCCTCCTGGCTGTGCTCGACGCCGCGGCCATGCACCTGGCACTCGACCCGGACAGCGCACCGTCACAGGCCAGGCTCTGTCTGCGCATGGGCTTCACACTGCTCCAACGCATCGGCGCGTCACTGGGCTGGGAGGTGGATCTCGACCCGGATCCCGAGGGGCCGATCGAGCTCACCTTCGCTGAGTTCGAGGGAGCGGTGGCGATGCTCGACGCCTCCGGGTTCGCGGTGGAGCGGACGGCCGAGGAGGCGTGGCCGCACTTCCGCGGCTGGCGTGTCAATTACGAGGTGCTCGCCTACCGCCTGGCCGACCGCCTCGTCGCCCCACCTGCGCAGTGGTCCGGGCCGAGACGCCACCTTCGCACAGGGGCGGTCGCCCCCCGTCGGCCTCCCCAGCGCCGTCCGGGAGGCAGGTCCGAGCTCCCCTACGAGCGCCCACCGGTGGTGATCGGCGGCACGCGGCGCCGGCGGCGGCGTCCTCCGGCCGGGTCCGGGGGAACCGAGGGCTGACGACCGCCCGGGACCCGGGGATGAAGGCCGGCGGCCCACCTGTCAGAATCGTCGCATACGGACAGCCAGCTCTTCGACCCGAGGAGCGGCCAGGAAGAAAGGTGACCCCATGCCTGGTGTCTTTGTGGTGACGGACAGCTCATCCGACCTCACTCCTGACGAGGTGGTCGACTTCGACATCGAGGTCGTTCCGCTGACGGTCCGCTTCGGCTCCGACGAGTTCACCGACGGTGTCGACCTGAGCGTCGAGGACTTCTACAAGCGGATGGCCGAGTCCGAGGAGCTCCCACAGACGGCGTGCCCGTCACCCGGTGCCTTCGCCGCGGCCTTCCGGCGGGCGGAGGAGGCCGGTGCGAACGCGGTCGTGTGCATCACGATCTCCGGCGAGCTGTCGAACACGCTGCAGTCGGCCGAGACGGCGGCCGCGGGATTCGAGGGCGACCTCCCGATCAGGGTCCTCGACTCCAAGTCGGTGTCGAGCGGCCTGGGGACGATGGTGCTCGAGGCGGCGACATCGGCCCGGGACGGGGCGGACTTGAAAGGGGTCCTGGCGAGGGTGGACGAACTCATCCCGCGGACCCGCGTGTTCGCCGTGCTCAACACCCTCGAGAACCTGCGAAAGGGCGGCCGGATCGGTGGGGCCAAGGCGATGGTCGGTTCGATGCTGTCGATCAAACCCCTGATCGACATCACAGGTGGTGCGGTCCGTGAGGCCGGAAAGGCACGCACCCGGAAGCGGGCCATGCACCTCCTCTACGACCAGATGACGGATGCCGGAGCGATCGAGGACGTCGCGGTGATGCACGGCAGGGCCCCCGACATCCAGGACTTCCTCGATCTCATCGCGCCACGCTTCTCCCGTGCGTCGATCCGGCTCGGCGTGTTGGGAGCCGTGATCGGGTCCCACGGCGGCGCGGAGATCCTGGGCGTCAGCTGGGTGGGCCGGGCCTGACGGTCCACGTCGGCCGTGGAGCGATGGGAAGGGCGGGGGAGGGCCATGCCCGCAGACCAGGAGCACGGCGTCGGGCCGACCCGGCCCGTAGGTTGGCGGACATGAACGCTCCCGAACAGCCGGCACCGTTCGCCCGCGGCTCGGTCTCGCTCCGCCTCTACCCGCACAACGAGCTCGACGCCACGGACATCGTGGGTGAACTCTGCGACCAGGCGGGTATCGCCCTCCAGGGCGGCTTCGACGGTGTGATGACGAGCGAGCACCACGGCGGGTTCGCGGGGTACATGGCGCAGCCCCTGCAGATGGTGACCTTCGTGCTCGACGAACACCCGTCGGGGTGGGCGGCGCCGTGTCCGCTGCTGCTCCCGCTCCGACCGACGGTGCTCGTTGCCGAGGAAGTCGCATGGCTCCAAGCCCGTCACCCCGGCCGCGTCGGCGTCGGGGTCGCCGCAGGAGCGCTCCCACTCGACTTCGAAGTGGCCGGCATGGACCCGGCGGACGCCGTCCCCGTCTTCAAGGCGGAGCTCCATCGGCTGGTCGCCATGCTGCGGGGTGAGGAACTCGGTCAGGTGGCGGCCGACCCTGCGCTGCGGGCCTGCCGGGACCGTCCCGTGGCCGTCCTCAGTGCCGCCGTGTCCGCGGCCGCGGCGACGAGGGCGGCACGCTGCGGCGCCGGGCTCCTGCTGGAGGGCATGTCGTCGGTCGAACGCCTGGCCCGGGTCACGGAGGCCTACGACGCCGCCGGGGGCACGGGTGCGAAGGTCCTCATCCGGCGCGTCTGGTTGGGGGAGCTCCCGACCGACCTCGTGAGCCGACAGCGTGCCGTCTACGACGGCTACTCGGGTGCGACGGCGTCCTTCGGCGACGACCAGACGGTCGCCGCCGCCGATCCGGGCGCGATCGTGGACCGGCTGGTGGACCTCGTGGCCGCCACGGGAGTCGACGCGCTCAACCTCCGCGTGCATCTGCCCGGCATGGCACCCGCTGCCGTCCGCGAGCAGATCGACGCGCTCGGGCGGGACGTCGTCGGTCGGCTGAAGGAGCGGTGGCCCCTTCATCGCCCCAGGTCAGGGTAACAAAGGGAATAGATGTTCGATTCCGTTGTTGGACCGATCCAGACAAGAGCTGGAGACATCCGGAGGAACGATGGGCCGAACGACAGACGAGAACACCACGGCCGGCGGGGGAGATCCTGCCGGGTATCGGAACCTACCCCTGCTCCCCCTGCGCTCGGGCGTCGTGCTGCCCGGCATGGTGTTCACCGTCGCCCTCGAGACCGACGAGGCGCGGGCGGCCGCCGAGGCGGCGGAGGCCGCCGACGGCCATGTCGTGATCGTGCCCTTCATCGACGGTCGATACGCGTCCGTCGGGGTGGTGGCCGCCATCATGGAATCCGGCGCGCTCCCCGGCGGGATGTCGGCCATCGCAGTGCGCGGCGACGAGCGGGCTCGGCTCGGTACGGCGGTGCCAGGCACCGGCAGCGCCCTGTGGGTTGAGGTCGAGGTCGTCGCCGAGTCGGCCGCCATCGAGGAGACCACCGAGCTCGCCCGCGAGTACCGGGCCTTGGTGGAGAACATCCTGCTGAGCCGCGGTGCCGGTCGTCTCGCCGAGCGCCTGGCCGAGGTGACCGATCCCGGTCGGGTGGCGGACATGGCCGGCTACTCGCCCGACCTGTCCCTCGCCCAGAAGGTCGAAGTGCTCGAGACCCTCGACGTGGCCGCTCGGCTACGCCTCGTCATCGCCTGGTCCCGCGAGGTCCTCGCCGACCTCGCCCTGCGTGAGCGGATCAAGACCGACGTCGAGGAGGGCATGGAGAAGACCCAGCGCGAGTTCCTCCTGCGCCGCCAGTTGGAGTCGATCAAGAAGGAGCTCGGCCAACTCTCCTCGGACGACGAGGACCAGCCCGACGACTATCGGACCATGGCCGAGGAGCGGGCGTTGCCGGAATCGGTCCGAAAGGCCGTCGAGCGGGAGATCGACAAGCTCGAGCGGATGAGCGAGCAGAACCCCGAGCACGGGTGGATCCGCACGTGGCTGGACACCGTCTTCGAGTTGCCCTGGGGCGAGGAGTCCGAGGACCGGTTGGACGTCACCGAGGCGGCACGGATTCTCGACGAGGACCACGACGGACTGGACGACGTGAAGGACCGGATCCTCGAGCACCTGGCCGTCCGCAAGCTCCAGGCCGAACGGGGCCTGGCACCGCTCGGCGGACGTGGCGGGGGCGCCATCCTGGCGCTCGTGGGCCCTCCCGGGGTCGGTAAGACCTCGCTCGGCGAGTCGGTGGCTCGGGCACTCGGGCGCTCGTTCGTCCGGGTGGCTCTGGGCGGCGTGCGCGACGAGGCGGAGATCCGCGGCCACCGCCGCACTTATGTCGGCGCACAGCCGGGCCGCCTGGTCCGGGCCCTGCGGGAGGCCGGCACGATGAATCCCGTGGTCCTGCTCGACGAGGTGGACAAGCTCGGTGCCGACCACCGGGGCGACCCGTCGTCGGCACTGCTCGAGGTCCTCGACCCGGCCCAGAACCACACCTTCCGCGACCACTACCTCGAGGTCGAGCTCGACCTGTCCAAGGTCCTGTTCCTGGCCACGGCCAACATGATCGACACCATCCCCGGACCGCTGCTCGACCGGATGGAGGTCATCCGCCTCGACGGCTACACCGAGGAGGAGAAGGTCGCCATCGCACGCCACCACCTGGTCGGGCGCCAGCGGGCGCGGGCAGCACTGGAGGACGAGGACGTGACCGTCACCGACGACGCACTGCGCGCCATCGTGGGTGACCACACCCGCGAGGCGGGCGTCCGGTCGCTCGAGCGCGAGCTCGGTCGCCTGATGCGCAAGGTGGCGTCCAGGGTCGTCTCGGACCCGTCGGCTGTCCCGGTGGTCGTGGACGTCGACGACGTGCGCGGGTGGCTGGGCCGTCCCGTCTACTTCTTTGAGTCAGCGGACCGCACCGCGGTCCCGGGCGTGGCCACCGGTCTCGCCGTGACCGGCGTGGGCGGCGACGTCCTCTACGTCGAGGCCTCCGTGATGGACGGTCCCGAGGGGCTGACGCTGACCGGCCAGCTCGGCGACGTCATGAAGGAGTCCGCCGAGATCGCCCTGTCCTACGTGCGCTCGCACGCACACGACCTGGGGATCGACCCGGGTGCGTTCGTCGGCAAGCGCTTCCACCTGCACGTGCCCGCCGGTGCGATCCCGAAGGATGGTCCGTCGGCCGGGGTCACCATGACCTCGGCACTGGTGAGTCTCCTGCGTGACGTCCCGGTCCGCGCCGTGGTGGGCATGACCGGCGAGGTCACCCTCCAGGGACGGGTCCTGCCCATCGGTGGCGTGCGCCAGAAGGTCCTGGCCGCACACCGGGCCGGCCTGACCACGGTGGTGCTCCCCGCACGCAACGGGCAGGACCTCGAGGACGTGCCCGAGGTGGTACGGGACGAGATGACCTTCCATCTGGCCGCGGACATCGGTGAGGTCCTGGCCGTCGCCCTGGCCGATGGCGACGCAGTCGACACTGCCGGCACTGCTCCGGACGGGAGCCTGGCTGCCGCCTGACGCCGACCGGTTGACCGGTGCGCCGAGCGGCCGGGCTCACTGGCTGAGCAGCGCGGTCACCTGGGCGAGGTCGAAGTAGTCCCGCCAGGCGCAGATCTTGCCGTCGCGGAGCTCGAAGGTGCCCATCACCGGCAGGGGGGCCGCGCTGTCGCCCAGTGTCAGCGTGTCGACGCGCTCGGTCAGCACGACGTCGTCCCGTACGGCGAGGTGCAGGATGTCGACCGACGTGGCGTTGAACATGCCGAAGAACCCGTCGAGGAAGGCGATCGTCGCCTCCAGCCCGACCGCCGGATCGACGGGGATGTTGTGGTAGACGACGTCGTCCGTCAGGAACGGCCGGAGCAGCGCGCTGTCATGGGACTCGAGTGCGGCGAGGCAGTCCCGCACCGTCCGTTCGGCATCCTCTTCGCTCGCCACGACTGGCCTCCTCTGGTCGACGGTCTCCCGAGGCTAGCCACCCGACGATGATGGTGCCCGGGCCCGGAGCGACCCGGGCCACGCCGCCGTCACGGTTGGCGCAGGTTCCTCTCCGCCCATTCCGTCAGCTGGCGGAGGATCGGCAGGAGCGCCTCTCCCGCAGGGGCGAGGGAGTAGCTGACACCTGGTGGCCGGCTGTCGGTGACCGTGCGCTGCACGAGCCCTCCCTCTGTGAGTTCGGTCAGTCTGTCGGACAGGACGGAGTCGGTGATGGTCCCGACGCCGCGGCGGAGCTCTGCGAATCCCGCCGGACCCGAGCTGAGCGTCCCGAGGATCACGCCGTTCCACCGCTTGCCCAGGAAGTCGAACGCCCGGGCGAGGCCCGCCTCGCAGGCATGGGCGGAGTGCTCCGCACCCTCGATGCTGTCCACGCCGGTCACGTCGTCATCCTATCCGGTCGGACACTCGTCGTTCCCGTTGTACTAGTATTAGGAGAGTAGCTAGTCAGTTTCGTATCGAGTACCGGAAGGTAGTGGTTATGTCACTGTTCCGCCTGGACGCCAGCATCCGCGTCGAAGGGTCCCGCAGCCGAGCCATCGCCGACATCGTCGAGCAGGAATGGCGCACCGCCCATCCGAATGCCCCGGTGACCCGCCGGCACGTCGGCGTCGAGCCGGTCCCGGCGACGGCGTGGGCGACAGCCGTCCTGGCCGGACCCACGCCGGAGGCGGAGCGCTCCGAGGAGCAGCGTGCCGCGACGGCGTCGGCCACGCGGGAAGCGGACCTCCTGATCGACGCCGACGCAGCATTGTTCGCCGTGCCGCTCTACAACTTCGGCGTCTCCCAGCACTTCAAGGCGTGGGTCGACCTGGTCGTCACGGACCAGAGGATGGGTGCCGGTGGCGAACCGGCGACGGCCGGCACGCCCGCCGTACTCGTCGCCGTCCGGGGAGGCAGCTATGCCGCCGGCACGCCGCGTGAGGGCTGGGACCATGCCACGGGGTGGATGCGCAGGATCCTGGAGGACGTCTGGAAGTTCGACCTGCGTGTCGTCGAGGAGGAGTTCACGCTCGTCGGGGTCAACCCCGCGCTCGACGCCTTCAAGGACATCGCCGTCGAGTTGCGTAAGCAGGCCGAGCAGGTGGCCCGCGAGCACGGGCGGGACCTCGGCCTGGCCACGGCCGTCTGACCGGCCTCGTACACCCCGGTCGAGCGCTACTGCTTGTAGCCCTCGACCACCGCGGCCGGCCGGCCCTCCACATCGTCGGGGTCGAGTCCGGCGTTGCGGCGGGCCCGGCGCTGGCGGAGCAGGTCCCAGCACTGGTCCAGCGCGGCCTCGATCACCCGCAGGCGACCCTGCTCGTCATCGGTCAGCCCGTCGGCCCCCTCGGAGCGCTCGAGGCGATGCTCCTCCTCCGCCAGCTCATTGATCTGCTGGACAAGGTCCTGGTCGTCCATGGTCGCCACCTCCGGGCGTTGCCGGTCTCTAGTGGCCGGTTTCCCCGACCACCTGTGCCTGTCGACGCAGACCCTCCAGGGCGATGTCGAGGATGCGGGGGATCTGCCCCTCGACTGTGGCCGGCATCTTGGAGATACCCGCCACGAGCATCACCACATCATCGATCGACACATCATTCCGCACGTCACCGGATGCCTGGGCCCGGACGAACAACTGCTCGCCGGCCGCGTAGATGGCCGTGCGGCAGCCGCGGAACACGTCGGCGTCGCGGCCCAGGTGGTTGAAGAGCTCCTGGGAGAGTGCCTGCTTGGTCGCGATGTAGTCGAGGAACCGGTGGAGCCAGGCGACCAGCGCCTCCCACGGAGGATCGCCCATCAGGTCCTCCGTGGTGCGGCACACCGCCTCGACCTCTTCGACGTAGACGGCCTCGAGCAGGTCCTGACGAGTCGGGAAGTTCCGGTACAGCGTGCCGATGCCCACCCCGGCCCGCCGGGCGATCTCCTCCAGCGACGCCGAGCCGCCCTCCTCGGTGAATGCCTCGCGCGCCGCCGCGATCAGCTTGTCGTAGTTGCGGCGCGCATCAGCCCGCTTCGGTCGCTGGGACCGTACGTCGGGGATCATCGCTGCGCTGGTCATCGGTCAATTCCACATCTCGGATTACAAAGCGAAGGTACCCTCCGTATGCTATATGGAGATACCCTCCGGTAACTAATGGAGGCAACCTCCACTTTACCGCTCTCTCCCGTCAACGTCTAACGGAGCACCTGCATGTCCACCACCCTGACCCTACGCGCCCCTGAAGGAGGTCGACCCGCCGGGACCCGGCGATCGCCGCCGCACCCGGCGCCCGTCCTGTCCGTCTTCCTGACCAAGTCGTTCCAGGGCATCCTCGGCTAGAGCGCGCTCCAGGCCGGTTTGGTGTTCCTGCCCGTCACGGCCGTGATGTTCGCGGCGGCCCGCCTGGCACCGAGGATCGGACCCCGGGTGGGGAACATGCATCTCCTCGTAGACGGCATGGCGGTGGCGCTCGTCGGCCTGGTGCTGTTGAGCCGCATCGCACCCGATGCCCACCACTTCCCGATGATCGCCCCACCGATGCTGCTGCTCAGGACCGGCATCGGGACCGCACTCACGCCGCTGACCACCGCCGGTGTCGCGGGTGTCACCCCGGAGGACCCCGGGGCGGCGTCGGGCCTGGTGAACGTGGCACAGCAGCTCGGGGCGTCGCTCGGCCTCGGCATCCTCGTCACCGTGTTCGCAGCAGCGAGCCGTGTGTCGGCGAGTGACGCGCTGCACATTTCGGCCGCCCGGGCAGCGGACGTGGCCCTCGCCCACGGGGTGGCGATCGCGCCCCGGGGGTCGGCGCTCTTTCTGGCGCTCGCATCGGCGGTGGTCGCCACGGTGATGTGGCGTCCCGTCGCGGTGGACGACGAGGCTGCCGCGACGGGACTCGAGGTCGCCACGGCTCTCGAGGACTGACGGGCTCGGGCCGAGGGACGGTGCCCCGGGCCCGGCACCATGCGACGTCGCTACCGGGGCGTGGCGTACTCGGTCAGCGCGGCCAACTGCTCTGCTGTGCCCACGCCGATCAACACGTCGCCGGCTGCCACCCGGGTCTCCGGCGACGGGTTCGGCGTGAAGGTGCCGTCCGGGCGCCGGATGGCGAGGACGAGGCAGCCCGTCCGTTCGTGCACCTTCGTCGACCGGAGGCTTTCGTCGGCGAGGGGCGAGTCGGGACCCACCGCGAGCTCCTCCAGACGGAACTCGAGGGTTCCGTCATGCATGACGACATCGACGAAGTCGACGACGTGGGGCTGGGTGACGAACGCCGCCATCCGGTCCCCACCGAGTCGTTGGGGATTGACCACCCGGTCGGCGCCGACCCGGAGCAACTTGGCCTCGGACGACTCGCCCCTGGCCCGTGCGATCACGTGGATTGACGGGTTGAACGACCGGCTCGCCACCGTCACGAACAGGTTGTTGGCGTCGGTGTCGAGCGCGGCGATCAGGGTGCCCGCCCGTTCGACGCCGGCGCGCACGAGGGTTGCGTCATCGGTGACGTCGCCGACCACGATCGGCAGGCCGAGCCCCTCGATGCGGCCCGGGTCCCGGTCCACCACGACGATCTGCTGGTTGGCGTTGCCGAGGTAGCGCGCGACCTCGCGGCCCACCCTTCCCCAGCCGCAGATCACCACGTGTCCGTGCATGGCTGCGATGTCCCGGTCCATTCGTCGCCTCCTGATCAGTTCCCGCATGTGTCCGTCGATGAGCAGTTCGAGTGTCACGGTGAAGGTGTAGAGGGCGGTACCGACGCCGAACAGGATGAGGAAGACGGTGAAGGCCTTCACACCCGTCCCGATCGGATGGGGGAAGCCGTAGCCGACCGTCGAGACGGTGACCACCGACTGGTACACCGCTTCCACGAGTCCGAAGCCGAGTGCCCAGTAGCCGAGGGTACCGATCAGCACCACGAGGACGAGCGCGGCCAGGCCGATCTGGACCCGTCGGAACGGGCTCCTGGTGCCGTAGGACGCCGGCGGCGCGACCGCGGGCACCTTGCCGTTCGATGTCCCGGGTCGGACAGGTCGGCGACGGCCGGGAGACATGGGGCGATGCTAGGCGGGTGGTCCACCGGCCGGCGCCAGCCGGCTCGTGGACCGGTGGACCCGTGGTTCGGACATACTGACGCAATGGACGACGCCGCACTCCAGGAATTCCAGATGCACGGCCAGGACATCCCCTGGCTCCTCGACCACTGGGCGGAGCACCGCCCGGACCACCCGGTGCTGGTCTGGGACCCGCCGAACGCCGAGGGTCGCCAGTGGACCTATGCCCAGTTGCTCGAGGACACCCGGCGCCTGGCGGCCGGGCTCGTGGCGCGGGGTATCAGCAAGGGGGACAAGGTCCTCATCCACGCCGACAACTGCCCCGAACTGGTCCTGGCGTGGTTGGCGTGCGCCACTGTCGGTGCCGTCGGCGTGACGACCAATACGAAGTCGGTGGGTGCCGAGTTGACGTACTTCATCGACAAGGCCCGGTGTGTGGCCGCCATCACCCAACCGAAGTTCGCGTCGATGGTCGTCGAGGCCGGCCCGGCGCTGCAGTGGGTCGCCGTGACCGCCGACGATTCTGGCGACCCGGCGGGTGGCGACCTGTCAGGACTCGCACTCGACGCGTTCGACGACCTCTTCGGCGACGCCTCGGCCTGGCCCGGACGGCCGGCCGAGCCGCTCCTGCCGTTCGGCATCATGTTCACCTCGGGCACGACGAACAAGCCCAAGGCGGTGGTCCACACACACGCCAACGCCGTGTGGGCCAGCCGACTCGGGCCCCGAAACATCGACCTGGGACCGGACGACCGCTACCTCGTCTACCTGCCGTTCTTCCATGTGAACGCGCAGAGCTGGACGTTCTTTCCGGTGCTCGGCATCGGCGCCACCGTCGTCCTGACCCCGAAGTGGTCGACCAGCCGCTTCTGGGACGTGGTGGCCCGTCATCGGATCACGCACATCTCACTCATGCCCTTCGTGATGGGCACGCTGGCCCAGGCGGACCGCCCCGAGACCGAACTCCGGGTCGGCGTGTTCGGCCTGATCATGCCCGAGCTCGACCGGATGTTCGGGATCGACGTCTACGCCGCGTACGGCATGACCGAACTGGTGTCCCATGCCATCACCGGGAAGCCGAGTGAGCAGCTGCCGACCCGGTCGATGGGTCACGTCGCGCCGGGCTACGAGATCGCCGTAGTGGACAAGGAGACCGGCGAGCTCTGCGCCGAGGGGCAGACCGGCGAGCTGTGGATGCGGGGAACCCGCGGCATCGAGATCTTCCTCGAGTACTTCGACAACCCCGAGGCCAACGCCACCTCCTTCGAGGACGGCTGGTTCAAGACGGGCGACATGGTCCAGATTGGCGCCGGCGGCAACGTCTTCTACCAGGAGCGGGACAAGGACCTCATCAAGGTCGGTGGCGAGAACGTGTCCGCCCGCGAAGTCGAGGAGGTCGTCGGCGCTGTGCCCGGTGTGGCCCAGGTGGCGGTCGTCGGCAAGAAGCACGAATGGCTCGACCAGGTGGTCGTGGCCTTCGTCATCACCGCACCCGGGGCGCCGGAGCACGCCGAGCTCGAGTCGCAGGTGATCGAGGCGTGCAAGGGCAGGCTGGCCGAGTTCAAGGTGCCGCGCGCCGTCTACGTGGTCGAGGAGTTCCCGCTCGGGACGCTCGACAAGCTGCTCAAGAACAAGCTCCGCGACCTCGCTGACGAGCAGCCCGAGGTGTAGGTCAGAGCGGCCGGAGCGATCGACGGGCCCCCGTGGTCCCGTCGATCGCGCGGGAGTGGCACTAGCTTCACGCAACGACGAGAGGAGTGGACATGTCGGCACTCATGCTGTTGGCCAGTAGCGGTGGCTCCTTCATCTGGAGCCTGGTCAGCTTCGCCCTGTGGATCGTGATCATGGTCTGGATCTACGACATCGCCAAGCGCAAGGGCCGCCACGCCGTGGGCTGGCTCATCCTGGGGTTCTTCTTTTCGATCATCACCCTGATCGTCCTGTTGCTGCTCCCCTCGAAGACGGCGACGGACCACATCGGATGATCCCGTCGGCCGCCACCGAGCGCTGACACGACAGCACCACGCCGCCGCCGCCACCACCGACGGTGGGACACAGCTCAGTGCCCGGTGGCGGACCGGCCCTGCGATCCGAGCGTGGCCACCTGTACGAAGCGGGCGACGTCGCTGGGCGACACGATCCCGACCAGTCGGCCGGTGCGGTCCACCACGAGTGCCCGGCCGTCGGGTGCGGCCTGCATCCGGTTGAGCAGCCCGACAACCGGCTCGTCCGGTGCCGCGACCGGCACGTGGTCCAGTGGAACGGCGGTGTCCACCAGTCGTGTCATGGCGCGGTGCTCGGGCGGCACGCGGCGGATCCGGCCCAGGGTGGTCACTCCGACCAACCGTCCGTCGGGGTCAACCAGGGGGTAGGTGCCGAAGTGGTAGTGGTGGAGGCGCTGGTCGACGAGCTCGGCCACCGTGCCGGTGGCCGGGAAGGTGATCGGGTCTGCTGTCATGAGATCGTGCACCTGCACGTCTCCCAGCGATGACCTGAGCAGTACGTCCGTCTGCTCGGCTCGGGCCGCCGACAGCAGGAACCAGCCGAGGAAGACGAACCACAGACCGATGAGGCCCACCGTCAGGCACTCGAGCACACCGAGCGCGACCAACGCGTAGCCGAACACCTCGCCGCAGCGCGACGCGGTGGTGGTGGCCCCGACCCGGTCGCCACTGCGGTGCCACAGCGCGGCACGCAGGATGCGCCCTCCGTCGAGCGGTGCCGCGGGGACCAGGTTGAACCCTGCGAGGAGGACGTTGATCCAGGCCAACCAGCCGAGGGACGCCACAACCACCTGAATGGTGCCCGACCCGTCGTTCAGCAGCAGCGCGCAGCTGCCCGCCACCAGTGCGACGGCGAAGCTGGTCAGTGGCCCGACGATGGCCACCCGGAATTCGACGCCAGGGGTGAGGGCCTCGCCCTCGAGCTCCGACACCCCGCCGAACAGCCACAGCGTGATGCTGCGGACGGCGATGCCATGTCGCTTGGCGACCAGGGCATGGGCAGCCTCGTGGGCCAGGAGCGATGCGAACAACAGGACGGTCGTCACCGACCCGGCGAGCCAGTAGAGGGCCACGGGGTGCCCGGGCTGGTCCTGGGGCAGCACGAGTCCGGCCAGCTCCCAGGCGAACAGGACGAAGACGAACAGGACGCTCCAGTTGAGACCGACCGGGATCCCGGCGATCTTGCCGAGGCGGAGGTTCTGGTTCATCGGAGTCCCTCTGACCGGCCCGGACACCCGCCCGACCGGTCGGTGCCAGCATGCCCCGGGATCCCGGGTACGCCGTAGGGGAGAAATGCCCTACCTGCCCCCTCAGTGGCACCCCGACCGGGCATCGCTCCCGGCGCAGGGCCTAGCTTCGTGGGCGTGCCCCGCCGAGTGCTGCTACCGCTGCCCGACCACGACTTCGACGTGACCGAGGTGGCCGTGCCGTGGCACTACCTGACACAGGCCGGCCACCAGGTGGTGTTCGCCACCGAGTCCGGTGGCGCGACGCCCGCCGCCGACCAACGCCTGCTCGACGGGGTCATCTTCGGCCAGCTCGGAGCGGCCGACGGCCCGAAGGCCCTCTACCGTCGGCTCCTGGACGATCCGGGCTTCCGGGCCCCGCTGGCGTGGGGCGATGCGGAGCCGGCCGAGTTCGACGGACTGCTGCTGCCGGGCGGGCACGCCCCACGGATGCGCCAGTACCTGGGATCGAGCGAGCTGCAGGACTGGGCAGCGGCCTTCTGGCAGCTCGGCCGACCGGTCGGGGCGATCTGCCACGGCGTTCTGGTGCTCGCCCGGGCCTGCGATCCGGTCACTGGACGGAGCATCCTCGCCGACCGGCGGACGACCTGTCTGACGAAGCCGATGGAGCGTTCCGCCTACCTGGCCACCGCGTGGAGACTGGGGAGGTACTACCGGACCTACCCGACCTACGTGGAGGACGAGGTGGTGGCCGCCCTCGCAGAACGGACCCAGTTCACCCGCGGACCGTTCGGCTTCACTCGCGACACTCCGACGTCGGACGACTCGGGGTTCACGGTGCTCGACGGCAACTACCTGTCGGCCCGTTGGCCGGGGGACGCCCATACGTTCGCCAGCCGGTACACCGAGCTGCTCGGCTGACTTCCAGCGGCCCGATCCCCTGCCCGGCGGTAGCGTGGCGGCGTGATCAGTGACGCTGATCTGGAGGCCGAAGGGCTGTACTTCCCGGACGGCCCGCACACTGCAGAGCGGCTGGACCTCCTGCACTACCTCGTCCGGCGTGAGGCCACCCTCGACGACCTGAGCGACTCCCGTGAGGAGCTTCCGGGACTCGCAGGGGTGCTGGACCTCCGCCACGGTGACCCGCTGACGGTCGACGAGATGGCGCGGAGCTCCGGTGTCGACCACGACCAGGTCGTGCGGATCCTGCGAGCCTGTGGGTTCATCGAGCCCGAACGCGACGAACGCGCGTTTTCGGACGTGATGGCACGCCTGTGCACCCTGGTGTCGGCCGCTGTCGACCTCTTCGGCGACGAGGCGGTGTTCCAGCTGCTCCGGGTCATGGGCGCCTCGTCGATCCGTCTCGCTGACGACCTGGTGTCGTCGTTCCTGGCCAACGTGGAGCCGACCGTGCGGGACGGGGACCCGGTCGGACTCGAAGTGGCCAAGGCCAATGCGGCGACGATCGAGCTGTTCCCCGAGGTGGTGGCCGGACTGGACACCCTCCTCCGTCAGCACCTCGTGCAACTGCGCCGGACATCGACGGGCCACGACGGCGGGTACGAGACGCGCGACCTGTACGTCGGCTACATCGACCAGTCGTCAGGCGCTGGCTTGCCGTCCCGTGGCGGTTCCGTCACGGGAAAGTGGAAGGCCGGTGAATTCATTGTGAAAATGCCCGATGAGGTCGACGCGTCGTGAGGGCACGCTGGTAGGAACCCCCCATCGAACCCAGGTGGAGGCTCCTGATGACCCGTGTCCCGACGTTCCCCCGAAGCGCCCGGAAGCTCCCCGGCGCGCTCGCCGCGCTGGTCGTCCTGGCCGGCACGGCGGGTGTGCCCCTGGCTGTGGCCACCAGCACCCCGGCCGGTGCCGCGGCGCCCACCACCGACACCACCGGCTACAGCGTGGGCACGCCCCAGCTCGCCACCATCACCGGCAACGGCTCGAGCCTCGCACCGTGGAACACCTCGCAGGGCGACTCGTCGACAACCGCGTACCCCGAGAGCGACCTCCTCCCGACCTTCGTGCCCGGCGGCTCGTCCACCACCATCGGCGGCGTGACCGAGCCGAACGTGGCGGTCAACCCCGGGTCCGGCAGCGTGCCGTACCCGAGCGGCGTCGTCGGCTCGCCCGGACCGCTCGAGAACTACTGCGGCTCGGGCTCCAACGCCACGGAGGACTCGGGAACGCCCAGCCATCAGCCGGCGGGGACCACCCTGCCGATGTCGCCGTACTACTTCCCCCACATCGTCCGGAACTCCGACGGCTCGCTGACCGGGTACTTCGACTGGCGACCCAAGGACGCGGACGAGGCGATCGTGACGGCCCGCTCCACCGACAACGGCAAGGACTGGACCTACGAGGGGCAGGCGCTCGAGCAGAATCCCAGCTACTGCCCGAACGCCGACATCAACGACGACGGCCAGGGGCATCCCCAGGTGCTGACGATCGGTGGCACGACGTACCTCTACACGTTGCAGCGGGCCGCGGGTGACAACGCCGACGTGCCGCTCCTCGTCCACGCGGTCGACGCCTCGGCCGCAAACCCCCTGGCGACCGTGCCCGCCACGGAGCAGGTCGGACTCGACCCCGACTCGTTCGCCACGGCCCCCGACGCCGTGACCCACTCGAACTCGAGCACCATCGCCGTGCAGGCGACGCACTCCGCAGACCTGACCAACGGTGGTGCCGGATCGCCTGACGAACTCGTTCCCGGGCCCTTCGTCGACCTCACCCAGACCGCGACGCCCACGGCGGCGTCGATCATCACGTGCACCGGCGTCACGGCCACCTCGATGAGTGGGTGCACGACTCCGTCGGGCACCACCGTGTCGGTAGCCAGTGGCGACCTCATCGAGCAGGTCATCGCCAAGGTCTCGACGTCCCATCCCATCCCGCCCGGGCCGAACACTCCCGCCGGCACCGGCGGCGTGGCCTCAGTCACGATGGCGCCGGTCGACGCCCTGTCCATGGCTATCTTCAACAACAACGCCCCGAACCGTGCCTATGTCGACGGCGTGGCGGTCTACTGCAACCAGGCGAACGCCAACCCGACCACCAAGATCGAGGACTGCACGACCGGCAACGGCGGAACGACGGTCAACGACGCGGTCGGTGACCCCCTGACGATGGACCCGGTCGTGCCGGCGACTGCGCAGACGACCAACGGACTCGTGTCCCCCGACGGCATCGTGGGGGTGCTGCCGAGCTACCCGGGCGTGCCGTCCGGGGCGAC
This sequence comes from Acidimicrobiaceae bacterium, assembly GCA_003164095.1. Taxonomy (GTDB): domain Bacteria; phylum Actinomycetota; class Acidimicrobiia; order Acidimicrobiales; family RAAP-2; genus Bog-756. Next base: position 34,006 of record PLRX01000043.1, read on the forward strand.
GGCGGTCATGTACACCGAGAAGGTCCTCAGCTACTTCGTGGCAGGCGTGACCACCAACGGCTCCGCCACCACCTACGGGTCGGTGGTCAGTGGCTCGGGCGCGTCGTCTACGTTCACCATGGCATTCAACCCCTCGGCCACCGAGGCCGCGGACCTGCCGTCGACCATCAGCACCGGCTCGCCGGTGACGCTCGAGATGGGTGACGGGACCAAGGGATCCATCATCCCGGTCACCTGCACCGGTCTGGCCACCACGACCGCCGGATCGCCGGGAACGGCGGCGGTCCTCACCTTCTCGGGCTGCACCGTCCCGTCGGCCGACGCGGGTGACACCCTGCCGGCCACGGCCATGATCGGCACCGCCGGTGCGGCGACCACGGCCGAGTCGGTCCTCGCCAAGACCGGTGAGGGCAGCACCAAGTCGACGGCCGCCGCGAAGCTGTTCGGCAACAACGAGGACCTAGAGGTCCTGCGTGTGGCGTACACGACGGACGGCATCAACTTCAGCTCGGCCGGTCTGGACAACAACGGTGTCATCAGCGGTCAGTCCAACGACGATTCGGCGAACTTCAACCCGTCGACCCCGGCCGGCGACAACTACACGGCATCGGGCTACAAGGACCTCACCAACCCTGAGCAGACGACGTCCCCCTCCAACCTCAACGCCTATGCCGCCTCGGGGACGGAGGACGCCTCGGAGATGCGTTGGGTCGGCTCCACGGGCACGATCATCACCAACCCGGACGGGAGCATCGGCCTGTTCCTCAACGGGTCGTTCGCCGCTGACGGTGACTCGGACGCCTTCAACCAGGTGTTCTACTCCACGTCGACCGACGGTGAGCACTGGACGACTCCGGTGTCGGTGGTCAGCACCGACTACACGTTCGCGGACTCGGTGGCCCAGGACAACGCCCTGGCGGCCGGCCGGGACACCCCGCTCGGGATCCACGCCTACTACTCCGGGCGCGCCTATAACCCGACGATCGTCCCCAATGGCGACGGCACCCTGACCATGCTGTTCAGCGGCTACCGCACCCCGGGCTCGGCCAAGGTCGGCTCGACCCCGATCGGGACCAACTCTTCGGCCCAGTACGCGCCGAATGCCGCGGACCCCCTCCTCTACCGCAACATCCTCGTCACCACCCTCACCCCGGAGTCGAGTGACCCGCCGGCGACCACGACCTCGCTCGCCGCGAGCCCCACCGCGCCCACGGTCGGCCAGTCCGTCACCTACACGGCCACGGTGTCCACCTCCGGCCAGGGGAACCCGACCGGGACGGTGGCCTTCAGCGACGGCTCGGGCACGCTGTGCGCGTCCTCCGCCCTGTCGGTCTCGGCACCGGACACCGCCTCGTGCACCGCCACCTATGACGGCAGCGCGGTGACCGCCGCCTACTCCGGCGACGTCGACAGCGCCGCCTCGACGTCGACACTCGACTTGGCTCCGTCGGCACCCACCGGGGTCACCGCCACGGCCGGCTCCAACTCGGCACTGGTGTCGTGGTCCGCTCCCGTGGCCACCGGTGGCAGCCCGGTGACGGGATACACCGTGACGGCTTCGGGCGACGGCGGAACCGAGACCTGCACGTCGGCCACGACGAGCTGTACCGTCCCGGGACTGGCCAACGGCACCAGCTACACGTTCGCGGTCACGGCCACCACCAGCGCCGGGACGAGTCCGTCCTCTGCGGCGTCCGGCGCAGTCACGCCCAGCGGGCCACCTGACGCACCCACGGACGTGACGGCCACGGCCGGTGCCGGCCAGGCGACCGTCTCCTGGAGCCCCGGAGGCTCCGAGGGCTCGGGTGTCCTCAGCTACACGGTCACGGGCACCTCACCCGGCCAGCCGACCGAGCAGTGCGCCTACACCGTGTCGGTGCCCGAGGTCGACCAGTGCACCGTGACGGGCCTGGCCAACGGCGGCAGCTACACCTTCACCGTGGCGGCCACCAACGCCAACGGCGCCAGCGTCGACTCGGCGCCGTCGGGTGCGGTCGTCCCGTCGACCGTGCCGGACGCCCCGACGGGCGTGACGGCCACCGCCGGCGACGGCAGCGCCGCCGTGTCGTGGACGGCGGCGGACCCCGAGGGCTCGCCCGTGACCGGCTACACCGTGACCGCCACCGGTGACGGCACGAACGAGACCTGCAGCACTCCCGACGGATCGGCCACGACGTGCGAGGTCACCGGGCTCACGAACGGCACGGACTACACGTTCACCGTCGTGGCCGCCAACGCCAACGGCACCGGCGCCGCATCGGCGCCGTCGTCACCGGTCACCCCGTCCTCCGCCCCCGACGCCCCGACCGGCGTGGTCGCTACGCCCGACGCCGGCTCCGCCTCCGTCTCGTGGACGCCCGGTGGTGACGAGGGCTCGCCCATCACCGGCTACACCGTGACCGCCACCGGTGACGGGACGGACGAGACCTGCTCGACCGCGGGCACCACGTGCGACCTCACCGGCCTCACCAACGGCACGGCGTACACGTTCACCGTCGTCGCCTCGAACACCGACGGCGCCTCGGTTCCCTCCGCTCCGTCGTCACCGGTCACCCCGACCTCGGTGCCTGATGCCCCGGTCGATGTCGCCGCCACGGCCGGTCGCGGCTCGGCCACCGTCACCTGGACGGCGCCCTCCGACGAGGGCTCGCCCATCACCGGCTACACGGTGACGTCGAGCGGCGGTCAGACCTGTGCCACGCCTGACGGCTCGACCACGACGTGCGGCGTCACCGGCCTCACCAACGGCACCGCCTACACGTTCACCGTGACGGCCACCAACGCCGACGGCGCCGGTGGTGCCAGCGCCCCCTCGGCACCGGTCACCCCGTCGACGGTGCCCGACGCCCCGACGGGCGTCGTGGCCACGGCCGCCGACCAGGGCGCCACCGTCTCCTGGACGGCACCCTCCGACGAGGGTTCGCCCATCACCGGGTACGCCGTGACCTCGAGCGCCGGCCAGTCCTGCTCGACGCCCGACGGGACGACCACCACGTGCACCATCACCGGCCTCACCAATGGCACCGCCTCTACGTTCACCGTGACGGCCACCAATGCGGACGGAACCTCGGTCGCCTCGGCGGCCTCCGCCCCCGTCGTCCCGACCACGACGCCGGACGCCCCGGTCGATGTCGCCGCCACGGCCGGTCGCGGCTCGGCCACCGTCACCTGGACGGCGCCCTCCGACGAGGGCTCGCCCATCACCGGCTACACGGTGACGTCGAGCGGCGGTCAGACCTGTGTCACCGCCTCGACCACCTGCACGGTCACCGGCCTCACCAACGGCACTGCCTACACGTTCACCGTCACGGCGACGAACGCCCAGGGCACCGGGCTCCCATCAGCACCCAGTGCTCCCATCACCCCGTCGACGGTGCCTGACGCCCCGACCGGGGTCGTGGCCACGGCCGGCAACGGCTCGGCCACCGTGACGTGGAACGCACCGTTCAACGAGGGCTCGCCCGTCACCGGCTACACGGTCACGGCGTCCAACTCGAACCCGCCCAAGACATGCACGACCACCGGGGCGACCACCTGCTCGATCTCGGGGCTGGCCAACGGTGCGACGTACACGTTCACGGTCAAGGCCACCAATGCGAACGGCACCGGCAGCGCCTCGACGCCGTCGTCCCCTGTCGTCCCGACATCGAACACCGCGGTCATCATCTCGGCGGCGTCGGCCTCGGTGGCCCACGGCAAGTCGCTGCACATCACGGTGACCTCCCGTGGCACGCCGGCGGCCACGATCTCGGCCTCCGGTCTGCCGAACGGCCTGATCCTCAAGCCGGCCGCAGGCGGCAAGGCCACCCTCCAGGGAGCCCCCGTGGCGGGCGACGGGATCTACACCTTCACGCTGACGGCGGACAACGGCACGGGCCCGGGCAACAACCAGACGTTCACGCTCACGGTGTTCGGAATCACGACCGGCACGACGGCGACCTTCACGGTCGGGTCCCACGGGTCCTTCGCCATCGCAACGGCCCCGGCACTCCCCGGCACGACCCTGTCGGCCAAGGTCCCGGCAAAGCTGCGGGGGCTGACGTTCACCACAGGTCCCGACGGCACGGCGCAGCTGTCGGGTACGCCGGCCACGGGCGACACCTCGTCGGTCGTCACGGTACAGGCGTCGGATGGGTCGCTGACTGTGACGCAGAAGCTCCAGGTGACCATCGGGGGTTGACGCCCACCATCGGCTACGTCTCCACGCATTCCGAGGCGAAGGGTGGCCACGTGGTCCTCGAGGCCTTCGCCAAGCTCCTGACCGACCACCCCAATGCACACCTGGTCATGGTCGGCAGCGACCCGGTGGCCCACGCGGTCGAGCTGCCGCCGGGCGCGGTCACCTGGACGGGGAGGGTGGACCGCCGGAGACTGCTCGACGAGCTGTGGCCGACCATCGATGTGCTGGCACTGCCCACGTGGTGCGACTCCGGGCCGCCCTACGTCGTCCTCGAGGCCCTGCAGCGAGGCGTACCGGTCGTGACCAGCGACATCCTCTGGCTGGACGAGGGTCTGACCGGGGCGGGCGTCCGCCGGGTGTCGGTCGGTGCACCCCGGGTGCGTGATGCCCTGCTCGAGCTGCTCGACCGGGACACCTACGCCGAGGCGTCCCGGGCTGCGGTCGACCTGTGGCGCACCAGGTACTCGATGGACGTGCTCGCTGATCTGGTGGGGGAGACCTACCGGGAGGCGCTGACCGCCGGCCCTGCCCGGCCCCGTACTGGACGGCGTGGTTAGCCCGACCTGTGGTCCTGCGGTCTCGGCCGGAGGACCGTCCCTGCCTGACCGGGGAGGTCAGCCCCGCCGGGGTGGTGGCGCCACCAACTCGACCGCCGTGCCGTCGGGGTCGCGCAGCTGGAGCGACGGGTTACCGGCCTCCGGCACCACACCGGGGTGATCGATGCCGATCGCGGCGAGGTGCCCGGCCCATGCCTCGAGTGCCGACGCATCGGGTACGGCAAAGGCGAGGTGGTCGAGTGGCCCGACATGCACCGCCACGTCGCCCGGGGTGGCGGTCAGGACGATCACGACGCCCGTAGGGCGGTGTCGCAGGGCGACGTATCCGACCGCCGGGTCGGACCGGAAGGGTTCCAGGCCGAGCACCGCCGTGTACCACCGGGCACTGGCCGCCACGTCGGACACCCGGAGCTGCACGTGGGACAGCCCGGTCAGTGGACCGGCGGGTGTGTCGGCCCCGGGCGTCATGCGTCGCCGGCCGGCGTCGGCTCGAGGGGCGCGACCGGTACGACCATTGCCGGGGCCTCGGTACCCCCGTCGATCTCGAACACCTTGCCCGTCACCCAGGACGATGCGTCGGAGGCCAGGTACAGGACCGCACACGCGATGTCCTCGGGCTCCCCGGGACGTCCCATCGGCGTGCCGGCCAGGAACTGGCGACGAAGGTCCTCGTCGGTCAGCACGATGTCGAGTGACCGGGTGGCCACACCACCAACGTCGAGCGCGTTCACCCGGACCCGCGGGGCGAGCTCGGCGGCCACGTTCTTCGTCATGCGGTCGAGCGCCGCCTTGGCGGCACCGTAGGCGACGAACATCGGCTGGGTCATGGAGGCCGAGCGCGACGAGATGTTGACGACCGCACCCGTGCCGACGGTGTCGACCATGCGGCGGGCCGCCAGCTTGGTCAGCGTCAGCGGTGCCGTCACGTTGAACGCGAACGTGCGGGCCATGAACCCCTCACTCGTGTCCATCGCCGCGCGCGGCATCGCCCCACCGGCGTTGTTGACGAGGACGTCGAGACGGCCGAATTCGGCGACCGCCGCATCGGCGAGGGCGACGCACTCTGCCTCCTCGGTCACGTCGGTCGGGACGACCAGCGCCCGGCGACCCAGGGCGCGCACCTGCACCGCCACCTCGTCGAGGTCGGACTCGGTCCGCGCGGCCAGCACCACGTCGGCTCCGGCCTCGGCCAGGCCGAGGGCGATTCCGCGACCGATGCCGAGGCCAGCGCCGGTCACGACGGCCACCCGGCCGTCGACGCCGAACCTGTCGAGGATCAACGCCCCTCCCCCCGGACCTGTCGGAACGTGTGCATGGTACGGGCAGGGGCGGGCCCGGCGTTGGTTCGTTGGTGCACGGAGGCCTCTTTCGCTCGACGATCTGTCGGACCGCATGATGCCACCCGCTCACCCGCTCGCCCGCTCACCCGCTCGCCCGCTCGCCCGCTCACCCGCTCGCCCGCTCGCCCGCTCNNGCTCGCCCGCTCGCCCGCTCGCCCGGTCGGCCCCGCCGACTCGGCGCTCAGGCGTCTACGGCGGCCGGGCCCGCGTCGGCGGCTGTCGGCCCGGCCAACTGCTCGAGGTTGCCTTTCTCGAAGACGAGTGCGGCCAGCACCGCTCCGGCCACGAAGAATGCCGACGACCACAGGAACGCGGTGGTGTAGCTGTGCAGCGCCGCGTTCCGTAGGTTTTCGGCGCTCGGCATCCTTCCCACCAGGTAGGCCGTGGCGGCTCCGGCGGCCAGCGTGTTGAGCAGCGCGGTGCCGATGGACCCACCGACCTGCTGCGAGGTGTTGAGGGTCGCCGACCCCACGCCGGCGTCATGGGGCTGGAGCCCGAGGGTGCCGGTGCTGAAGGAGGGCGCCAGGCTCAGTCCGAAGCCAAGCCCCAGCAGGATGAGGTAGGGCAGCACGTGGCTGGCGTAGGAGCTGTGGAGGCCGACCCGGTGCAGCAGGTACATGGCCACGGCATCACAGAGGAGGCCGATGGGCACGATGACCTTGGGCCCGATCTTGGGCAGGAGGACCCGGTTGGAGACCTGGGCGGTGATGGTGAGGGCGACCACCATCGGCAGGAAGGCGAAGCCGGTCTTGACCGGGCTGAAGCCGAGCGTCCCCTGGAGGTAGTAGGTGAGGAAGAGGAAGACGCCGAAGATGCCGATGCTGGCGAACAGCATCGCCAGCAACGACCCGCCGCGCGTGCGGTCCCGGACCACCCGGGGAGGCAGCAGTGGGAACCGGACGCGGGTCTCGACGACGCCGAAGACCCCGAGGAGCACGACACCGAGGCAGAGGAAGCCGATCGTGTACGGGTTGTGCCAGCTCGTCGTCTCGGCATGGGAGAGGCCGTAGACGATGCTGAACAGGCCGGACGTGACCAGCGCGACGCCGGGGACGTCGAGGGGGTCGCGATCGGCCGCCTTGTCGTTCCGTAGCCACAGGAACGCCCCCAGCGCCGCCACCGCGGCGAAGGCGAGATTGACGAAGAGCGTCCACCGCCACGAGGCGTACGAGGTGAGGACGCCGCCCAGCAGTAGGCCGATCGCACCGCCGGCACCGGCGATCCCGCCGTAGATGGCGAAGGCCTTGCCGCGCTCGGTGGGACTGGTGAACGTCGTGGCCAGCAGGGCGAGCACCGACGGCGCCAGCAACGCACCGAACGCGCCCTGGATCGAGCGGGCGGCCACGAGCATCGGGAAGCCCGTCGAGGCACCGCCCAGCGCGGAAGCGGCGGCGAACCCGATCAGACCGATCATGAGCGCCCGCTTCCGGCCGATGATGTCGCCGATCCGGCCGCCGAGGAGCAGGAGGCTCCCGAAGGCGAGTGAATAGCCGGTGACGACCCACTGCCGGTCGGCGTTGGAGAAGCCGAGGTCGTGCTGGGCGGTCGGGAGGGCGATGTTGACGATGGTGTTGTCGAGGATCACCATCAGCTGGGCGATCCCGAGGACGGCCAGGATCCACCACCGGCGGGTGTGGTTCGCCTCTTTGTCCGTGGGGGGGTCCTGCGTCAGCGCTTGCGTCATGGGGCCTCCGTCGGGATCTCGTTCGTCGAACGGCCGCCTCCCCCCACAGACATCCGCACCACCTCCAACCCGATGGCCCGGTCTGCTATTCCGCGCACGGGCCCCGCACGCTCCCGGCGCGGGATCCGCACCACCTGGTGCGATCCGGTGCGGATTCGGGACTGTCATCCCGGCATGTGGCAGGAACGTGAACATATACTCGCCAACAGGTGGATCGACGGGTTGCGGGAGCGGGTGCGCAGGCATCCAGTTCCGGCTCCGGGGTATGCACCTGACGGCAACCGGGGGTGTAGATGGCGTCCGACCGGGCGTTGCATTCAGGTGACCGGTGTGAGCCGGTCGGATTGGGGGATTTCCATGCGGATCACCAGTCGTAGGGCCATCGTGCCCTTGTTGATGGTTGGAGGGCTGCTCGCAGCGGCCTGCGGGAGCAGCAGTTCGTCGTCGACGACCACGACTGCGGCCTCCGGGGGCTCGTCCGGGGGCGCCACGGTCTCGGTGTCGACGTTCACGAAGGACTTCACCACCATGGCCGACCTGAAGTCGGTGACCGCCGCGGGTAAGGGCAAGGTCGCCGTGATCCTCCCGGACACCGTGAGCTCGGCCCGGTACACCGAGTTCGACGCCCCGTATCTGACCAAGGCGTTCGCCGCGGCCGGACTCAGCACCTCCGACACGATCATCCAGAATGCCCAGGGCAGTGACTCCACGCAGTTGACCGACGCTCAGTCGGACATCACCTCGGGTGCCACCGTCCTCGTGGTCGACCCGCTCGACGCCGGTGTCGGCAACTCGATCGAGTCCTACGCCAAGTCGCACGGCGTGCCCGTCATCGACTACGACCGGCTGGTGCTCGGCGGCAGCCGCAAGTACTACGTGAGCTTCGACAACGTGAAGGTCGGCACGCTCATCGGCAAGGGCATGGTCGCGTGCGTCGCCGCCTGGAAGGTGCCGTCGCCCAAGTTGGCCGTCATGGTCGGCTCACCGACGGACAACAACGCCACGCTCTTCGCCCAGGGGTACAACGCCGTGCTGAATCCGTTGATCGCAGCGGGTACGTACAAGGTGCTGGCCAGGCCGGCCGGCACGTGGGACCCGCCGACGGCGCTCACCGAGTTCCAGCAGGCCTACACCGCCAACCCGACCATGAACGGTGTGCTCGTCCCGAACGATGAGAACGCGGCGCCGATCATCTCGTACCTGAAGACCCTCAACATCCCGGCGAAGAAGTTCCCGGTCACGGGTCAGGACGCCACGCTGATCGGGATCCAGAACATCATCTCCGGGTACCAGTGCGGAACCGCCTACAAGCCGATCTACCTCGAGGCGCAGGCTGCCGCAGCCCTGGCCCTGTACCTTCGGGCCGGGAAGACCCCCCCTGCGGGCCTGGTGAACGGCACGGTCAAGGACACCACGGCGAACGTGAACGTGCCGTCGTCACTCCTGATCCCCGAGTGGGTCACGCCGGCAACCGTCGAGTCCACGGTCGTGGCCGACGGCTTCGTCCCGGCCTCGCAGATCTGCACGGGGGCCTACGCCGCCGACTGCACGACCTACGGGATCCACTAGCCGGGTGCGCACGTCGCACGTGACCGGCCCTCCGCGCCGATGAGCATCGTCGCGGAGGGCCGGGCGACCGGGGAGCCGGAGTCCGCAGGGGCTCCGCTCCTCACGCTCCGGGGGATCTCCAAGCACTTCGGGGCCGTCCGCGCCCTCAACCACGTCGACCTCGACGTGCCGGCAGGACACATCACCGCGCTGGTCGGCGACAACGGCGCCGGCAAGTCCACGCTGATCAAGGCGATCAGCGGTATCTGGGCACCGACGAGCGGCGAGATCAGCTGGGACGGTACCCCGGTCGAGATCGGTACCCCGAAAGTGGCCGATCAGCTCGGGATCGCCACGATGTACCAGGACCTCGCACTGTGCGACAACCTGGACATCGTCCAGAACATGTTCCTCGGACACGAGGAGCTGTCCCATCGGCTGCTCGACGAGACCCGAATGGAGATCGTCGCCAAGCAGACGCTGGCCGACCTGTCCGTCACCACGGTCCAGTCGGTCCGCCAACTGGTCGGCTCCCTCTCGGGCGGTCAGCGCCAGTCGGTGGCCGTGGCCCGGGCCGTCATGCGTGATGCCCGGCTGGTCATCATGGACGAGCCCACCGCCGCCCTCGGAGTGACCCAGACCGCCCTGGTGCTCGAACTGATCAAGACCCTGGGGGCCCGGGGGATCGCCGTCATCGTGATCTCCCACAACCTGAACGACGTGTTCGAGGTGGCCGACCGGATCGCCGTGCTCTACCTCGGACGCCTGGTGAGCAGCGGGCCCATCGCCGAGTACGACCGGCAGCGGGTCGTGGAACTCATCACCACCGGTCGCAGCGCCGACGACCCACCTGCCGGCACACCGATCACGGACACGGAGGCCTGACGGCGTGGCATTCGAGGACGAGCCGAGCGGTGCCGATGAGGGGCGCCCACAACTGACCGACATCCCGGGAGCAGCTTCGGCGGAGGTCGACAGCGACACCCCGGTGGACAGCGCGGCGCCCCTGGAGCTGGCGGGGTCGTTCGGCGAGTACGCCCTCTCCCTCGCCAAGAAGGTCCGAAGTGGGGAGAGCGGCGTGCTCCCGGTGCTCGGCGGGCTGGTTCTCCTGGTCATCGTCTTCCAGGTCCAGGACTCGGTCTTCCTGTCCTCCGGCAACCTGGTGAACCTCCTCGTCCAGGGGTCGGTGTTCATCCTGCTCGGCATGGCGGAGATCTGGGTGCTGGTCCTCGGGGAGATCGACCTGTCGGTCGGCTACGTGGCTGGCGTCGGCGCCACCATCACGGCCATCATGTCGACCACCCACGGGCTCCCGTGGTGGGTGGCGATCCTGGCGGGTATCGCGGCGACGTCGGCGATCGGTGCGGTGTGGGGCGCGCTCGTCATCGTCTTCCGGCTGCCGTCCTTCGTGGTCACCCTGGCCGGACTCCTCGGCATGGAGGGGGTCCTGCTCTATCTCGTCAACAGCAACGGCACCGGCGGTACCATCCGCATCACCGATTCGGTGCTCAACGACCTGGCCAACGGCAACATGAGCACGTCTGCCGGCTGGGTCATGATGATCGTAGCCGTAGCCGCCTTCGGCTCCGTGACGTTCCTGCGCGACCGGCACCGCCGCGTCAGCGGGCTGGTCGCCCCCCCTGTGACCGTGTCCGTGATCAAGGTCGTGGTGCTCGCGGCAGCGGGGGTGGCTCTCGTGCTCGTGTGCAACACCAATCGCGGCGCCTTGATCCCGGTGCAGGGTGTGCCCTACGTGGTACCCATCGTGCTCGGTGTCCTGGCTATCTGGACGTTCATGCTCGGTCGCACCCGCTTCGGCCGCTATCTGTACGCCATCGGCAACAACGCCGAGGCGGCTCGCCGGGCCGGCATCAGCCTCGGCTGGAACAAGCTGTGGGCATTCACCCTGACCGGGCTCACGGCGGGGATCGCCGGCGTGATCTACGCCTCGCGCCTCGGGTCGATCTCCAACAACATCGACGGCGGGACCCTCGTCCTCTACGCCGTGGCGTCCGCGGTCATCGGCGGCGCCAGCCTCTTCGGCGGGCGCGGCAAGATGGTCTACGCGCTCCTCGGCGGTCTGGTGATCGCCACCATCTACAACGGCATGGGGCTCCTCGGCCTGGCCGCCTCCTATCAGTACATGGTGACCGCGCTGGTGCTCCTTGCCGCCGTCACCATCGACTCGCTGGCCCGTCGGGGGCGGACGAGCGGCGACTGAGCGGAACCACGGATGCGGTCGTAGGATCGACGGGGTCGGCGGGCGCCCGTTCCCCAGTGGGTGCGGGACCGTACGCCCGTACGGCAGGGAGGGAGACCGATGACCACCGCGTTGCCCGACCGGGTCGAGATCGACGCCGCCTGCAAGCTCATCGACGACAACTGCCAGAGCATCTACACGTGGCGCTACGAGCGCGACCGTCCCCAGCTCGTCACCTTGTACGAGAAGGCGGCCCATTCGCAGTGGGTGGGCAGTACCGACCTCGACTGGTCGACCGACGTGGACCCCGAGTCGCTGGTCGACCTCGAGGCGCCGAACCTCCGACTGATGCGCGAGGTCACCCGGATGCCCGGTTCGCCCATCGCCTCGTGGGGAGACGCCGAGCTGCTGACCCTCGACATCGAGATGTTCACGGCGCTGCTCAGCCAATTCATGCACGGTGAGCAGGGCGCCATGATGACGGCGGCCAAGATCGTCGACACGGTGCCGTGGATCGACGCCAAGTACTACGCGGCCACCCAGACCATGGACGAGGCCCGCCACACCGAGGTGTTCGCCCGCTACATCGACGAGAAGGTCGGCGAGGCCTACCCGATGAATCCGCATCTCGAGGCTCAGATCACCGGGCTGCTCGAGGACGGCAGATGGGACATCGCCTATCTCGGGATGCAGATCGTCATCGAGTCGCTGGCCCTGTCCGCCTTCGGCGACATGGCCCGGCGCACCGAGGAGCCGCTGCTGCGGAAGCTCCTCCGCTACGTCATGGCCGACGAGGCCCGCCATGTGGCATTCGGGATCCTGTCCCTCGGCGAGTACTACGAGCACCTGTCGTCGGCCGAGCTGAAGGACCGCCAGGACTTCCTCCTCGAGCACACCCTGCACGCCCGTGCCCGCTCGACCACCCCCGAGGTGTGGGAGCGGTTGGGCGTGCCGATCGGGGACGTGGCGCCCTTCATCGCCGAGGCGGCGGCCTCGATGGACACCTCGCCGTTCCAGGGCTTCCAGAACGGGTTCTTCTCGAAGCTGGTGCCGAACGTGAAGCGTCTCGGGCTCCTAGACGCCAACGACGGCTACCTGCGGGAGCGGTGGGGGGCGGCGGGCCTGCTCCGGTTCGAGTTCGCGGAGGACACGGCCGCCGACTACGACAGCTACGACGCGGTGGCTGCCGACCGGGCCGGCGTGGAGGCCTGACCGCACCCCGGACGCGACGCCGTGCCGTGGGTACCATGACCGGCACCGACGACGGAGGAGGACCCATGGGCCATGACCCGGTGGTGGCGACGACGACACGGGTCCGCGACAGCCTGGAGCCGCGGTTCGTCCTCCCCGATCAGGAGGCCCGTACCGCCGTCGCCCTCGAGGGCTACCGGGCCCGGCACGGCCGGCCGAACATCCTCGTCGTCCTCTTCGACGACGTCGGCTGGGGTGACTTCGGCTGTTACGGCGGTGGCGTGGCCGTCGGGGCGCCGACCCCGAACATCGACAAGTTGGCGCGACGTGGCCTGCTCCTGACCTCCTGCTACTCCGAGCCGTCCTGCACCCCGTCGCGGGCCTCGCTCATGACCGGTCGGCTGCCGATGCGCCACGGCCTGCTCCGGCCACCGATGTACGGTCAGCCCGGCGGCCTCGACGGCGAAGTGACACTGGCGTCCCTGCTGAGCGACGCCGGCTACGTCACCCAGGCGGTCGGGAAGTGGCACATCGGCGAGAACGTCGAGTCCCAGCCGCAGAACGTCGGCTTCGACGACTNNCTACGGGTTCCTGTCGGTGTCGGACATGTACACCGAGTGGCGCGACCCGAACTTCTTTCCGGAGATCGTCTACTCCGAGGAGCGGACGAAGTGGGTCGAGAACCTGCCGTTCAACAAGTGCTTCGTCCACGCCACCCGTGGGGGCGAGACGGAGAGCGTGGAGGAGGTGACCGTCCCGGTGCTGTCGCTGCTCGACGACAAGTGGGCCGACTACTCCCTCGACTTCATCCGGCGCATGGGCGCCCCGCCCGTAGGCGACCGGACCCCGTGGTTCCTCTACCACTGCACCCGCGGTGCCCACTTCGACAACTACCCCCACGAGCGGTTCCTCGGGACGTCGCCGGCCAAGCACCCCTACAAGGACACCATCATCGAGCTCGACGACATCGTCGGGCGGCTGGTGGCCGAGCTCGAGGCGACGGGCCAGTTGGAGGACACGCTGGTCTTCATCAGCTCGGACAACGGCCCCGAAATGGAGACCTGGCCCGACGCCGCGTACTCGCCGTTCCGCAGCGCCAAGGGCTCCACGTGGGAGGGTGGACAGCGCGTGCCGGGCATCGTGGCCTGGCCGGGCATGGTCGCCGCCGACCGGGCCTCCGACGGGATCTTCTCGCTGATGGACCTGTTCGCGACGTGCCTCACCTTGGCCGGCGCGGAGGACGCGGTGCCGACCGACCGGTACATCGACGCCGTCGACCAGACGTCGTTCCTCCTCGACCCCGTGGGGGTGTCGAACCGCAAGTACCTCTACTACTGGCTGACCAACGTGTTCTCGGCGCTGCGGGTGGGCGAGTGGAAGTTCATGGTGGCCTCGTCCTCCGACGACGACCGGGACTGCTTCAACCTCGGCGGGTTCACCGGGGTCACCCAGAAGTACTCCCACGGCCGGCTCTACAACCTCTACCTCGACCCGAAGGAGAGCCACAGCTACATGATCCGGAAGCTGGCCTACATCGACAGCTTCACCACCGGGATCGCCCGTCACCTCATGTCCTTCGGCCCCTATCCTCCGAAGCACCCGATCGCCGCCATGAGCTGAGGAGCCGGGCCGTCGGCCGGGCTCCTGGCCTACGGTGGGCCGGTGCGCAAGGAGCGTCGGCGCGACCATCGCGACCGGCCCGGAGCCAGGGGGGTGCCGTGGACGAATCGACCGTGTCGGTGGAGCCGAGTTGGTTCCGGCCCGACGTGTTGGCCGGGCGGGTGGCCCTCGTCACGGGCGGGGGTACCGGCATCGGCAAGGAGATCAGCCGGGTGCTCGGCGCCCACGGTGCTGCTGTGGTCCTGGCCAGCCGCAAACAGGAGGTCCTCGAGGCTGCCGTGGCCGAGCTGGCGGAGGAGGGTCTCGACGTCTCGTTCGGTGTCTGCGACGTGCGGGACGCCGATGCCGTCCGTTCGGTGGTCGACGGTGCGGTGTCCGAGCGGGGCGCCCTGGACATCGTGGTCAACAACGCGGCCGGCAACTTCCCGGCGCCGATGTCGGCGATCTCGCCCAACGGGTTCAAGGCCGTCGTCGACATCGACCTGCTCGGCACCTACAACGTCAGCCGAGCCGCATTCGACGCCTCGTTGCGCGAGCACGGCGGGTCGATCGTAAACATCAGTGCCCCGTTCGAGCAGCGGGGCGTGGTGTACCAGGCCCACGTGGCGGCGGCCAAGTCCGGGGTGGACTCGCTCACACGGTCGTGTGCCGTCGAGTGGGGCCCCTACGGCATCCGGGTCAACGCCGTCGCCCCGGGGTCGATGCTGGGCACCGAGGGACTGAAGCGGTTCAGCGAGGCAGTACCGGGTGGGGCACCGGTCAGGCCGACCAATCCGCTGGGGCGTCACGGCCACGGCTCGGACATCGCCTACCTGACGCTGTTCCTGTGTAGTCCACTGGCCCGTTTCGTCTCGGGTCAGGTGATCGCTGTCGACGGGGCAGGGTCGGCGGA
Source organism: Acidimicrobiaceae bacterium (assembly GCA_003164095.1). Taxonomy (GTDB): domain Bacteria; phylum Actinomycetota; class Acidimicrobiia; order Acidimicrobiales; family RAAP-2; genus Bog-756. The sequence goes on from PLRX01000043.1 coordinate 49,218, forward strand.
CATGCTCCGCCTGCAGGCCGGCCCCATCTGACTCCGATGCGCCGATGGCCGTCCGCTCAGGGGAGGATCCCGACGCCGCGCGGACCGGTAGCGGCGGTGGCGCGCCCTCGGGCGAGGTCGAGGCCGGCCAGGAGGGCGTTGCGCAGTTCGCGGGGGTCGACCACGTCGTCGTAGGACAGGCGGGCGGCGGCCCGAACCGATGCCTCGGCCTGCTCGGCGGCGAGACGGGCACGCTGGGCAGGGTCGCCGATCCCGGTGGCCTCCGAGGCGGCGGGCATGGCGCCCAGGGTGACCGAGGGGAGGGCCAGCGTCAGGGTCTGACCGTCGAACGGATTCATGGCCATCACCGAGGAGCCGAACCCGAACGCCTTTCGCAGCGTGACGTGGAGCTTCGGCACGCGCATCCGGTGCTGTACCGCGAACAGGCGGGCGGCGTGGCGGAGGATGCCCTGTCCCTCGGCGACCGTGCCGGCAAGCACACCCGGATTGTCGGCCAGGAAGATGCACGGGAGTCCGAAGGCGTCGGCCACGTCGAGGAAATGGGCGGCCTTGTCGGCGGCGTCACCGTCGATGGTGCCGGCCAGGACGGCCGGGTCGTTGGCCACGACGGCCACGCTCCGTCCCCCGAGGTGGGCGAGGGCGGTGACGATCGAACCGCCGAAGTCGGGTTGGACGTCGAGCAGCTGCCCGTCGTCGACTAGCGCCTCGAGTACCGGTCGGACCGGGTAGGGGCGCCGGGGGTCGGGCGGGATCAGGGTCAGGAGGTCGACGGTCCGGGGGCCGGTGTCGGTCCCGATGCGCCGTGGTGCCGGCTCCCAGGCGTTGGTCGGGAAGTGGGCGAGGTAACGCCTCGCCAGCGCGATAGCGGCCCGGTCGTCGGCCACCACGTTGTGCACGACGCCGCCAGATCCGGCTGCCACGGGCGGCCCGCCCAGCTCCTCCTTCGTCACGTCCTCCCCCGTGGCGGACCGGACCAGGGGCGGCCCGGCGGCGAAGATCGACGCCGTCGAGGTCATGGCCACGAAGTCGCTGAGTGGTGCCGTCAACGCACCGTGGCCGGCGGATGCGCCGCACACCAGGCTGACCAGGGGAACGAGTCCCGACAGGTCGGCCAGGCCCATGAGGTCGCCCGGCCGGCGCCCCGGCGCGGTCTCGGTCACCCGGTGGCCGGCTCCCTCGAGGAGCATGACCAGGGGAACGCGCTCCTGGTGGGCCAGCTGGCAGAGCCGGTAGCGCTTGTCGGAGGCGCCGCTACCGATCGATCCGCCGAGCACCGTCACGTCCTCCGCCCCCGCCAGGACCGGGCGGCCGTCGATCCGACCCGATCCCGCCACCAGCGCGTCGGCAGGGACGGGCGGGTCGTCGGTGGCACCGACGAGGGCGCCGATCTCGAAGAACGTACCCGGGTCGAACAGGGCCTCGAGCCGCTCCCGCGCATCGAGTCGCCCCCGGTCGTGCTGCCGCGCGCGCCGCGCCTCGCCGCCCATGGCCCGCGCCTCGTCCTTGCGCCGGGTGATCTCGTCGATCGCGGGTGCCCAGCCGTCGAGCTGCTCGTCCATCGCCATCCCTCCCCGGCCTACCCGCCCCGTGCGGTGCCCACGTATGATGGCCCATCGGCGAATTTGCTGCCGTCCCGGGTCCCACGACCCGAGGGAGATATGCCCATGGGTGAGCTACGGGACATCAAGCGGCGGGTCGGGGAGTTGCTCGACGGCCTCGGCCACGACCCGGACGAGGTAGCCGACACGCTGGAGGCCGCCGGAGTCCATGGGGTCCCTCGGAGCAACACCTCCTGTGCCATCGCCCTCTACACCGCAGCCGTCATGCGGGCGGACCCGCGCATCACGTCAGTGGCCGTCGGCCCGTGCACCCTGCTGTTGACCCTGACACACCCTTCCGGGCGACCCGGAGGGAAGCTGGTGGTCCAGCTCCCGAAGCCGGTACGGGGTTTCGTCGACGGGTTCGACGCCGGTCGCTACCCGACGGTCCTCCGGCTGCAGGCGACCGAAGTGGCCGCGGCGGCTGAGCCAGCCGCCACCTCCGACGCTCCCGGCGAACCGGCGCCGACGCCGGACCTGTCGGACCCCGCTCCGCCCGTGGCGGCCGCCACGCAGTGAGAGGTAGCGGGATGCGGGTGCCACCTGTGCCTCCGCAGCCACCCGGGCGGCCGCGGCGACGGTCACTGCAATCGTCCGTGCGGTGTGGTTCGCTCGTGGTGGGCGTCCGGTCCTGAGCGGGCGCCCGGAACGCGGGTCGGCGCCGCCGACCCGGATGATCGCTTCGGCACGGTGCGACCGCACCCGGCCGATCGGACAAGGAGCGCGTGGCATGGGACTCGACGAGCTGACGGGACCTGCGGGACCGGACGGTGCGACGCGGCACCGTCGCCGGCCCACGGGTAGGTGGGCGATCTCCACGGCGATGGTCCTGGCCGCCTCCATCGGCCTGGCCGCGTGCGGCAGCTCCTCGTCGTCATCGACCACGACCACGAAGCCCACGACCACCACGACCACGAAGCCGTCGACCTCGACCACGTCCACCACCGCCGCACCGGCGTCCACCACCACGACGACACGGGCGGGCAACGGATGTGCCACCTCGGCCCTGACGATCTCCTTCGGCAGCCCGAACGGCACGGCTGGTGCCATCCACTACACACTCACCTTCCACAACGCCGGCTCGTCGTCGTGCACCCTCTACGGCTATCCGGGTGTGTCGTTCCTGACGTCCGGGGGCTCCCAGATCGGAGCGCCGGCCCAGCGACAGAGCGGCGCGTCGCCGACCACGGTCACCCTCGCGGCCGGTGCTGACGCCTACAGCTCGGTAGCGGTGACCGACCCCGGCATCCCACCCTGCTCGTCGCAGGCGACCGCGGCCCAGGTCCGCATCTACCCCCCGGGTCAGACGCAGGCCGCACTGGCGACTGCGCCGTCGGGCATGGCCGTGTGCTCGTCCCCCAACACGTCGGCCTACACGTCGGCCTCCGTCACGCCGGTGTCGAGCACGCAGCTCTGACCCGACGTCCGGCGGGAGGTCGACCGGCTCCGTTCAGCTGTACATCAGTGAGCCGGGGGTGGTGAGGACGGTGCCTGTCTCGAGCCACGTCTTCAGCCCGCTCAGGATCATCGGCCAGCCCCCGTAGAGCTGCTCGTTGGCGCCGTCACGCAGCTCGTCGTGGACGAGGTCGAGCCGGCAGGAGTCGCCCACGGGCTCGATGGTCCACGTCACCCGCGACGACCCCTCGGCCGCTACGTCGTCGTTCCACAGGGCGACCATGGTGTGGACCAGCCGGTGGGGTGGGTCGGCCTCCACGACCCGGCCCGTGCCGAGCAGTGCCGCACCGTCCGGCGTCCGCTGCTCGATGGGCGCCCCGGGCGTCCACGTCGACGTCGTGCGGGCACCGAACTGGTAGCGGGCCCGCACGTCGGGGTCGACGATGGCTTCCCACAGCTGGTCCGGTGTGGCCCGGATGTAGAACTCGTAGCGCTGCTCCATGGGTCCCTCCGGTCCGCCGCACTCCTCAGCGGGCGCGTACCTCGACGAGCTCCCGGCCGTTGGGGTGCACCTCCCACGTCGACCAGGACTCGTCGAAGGCGTGGAGGCTGACCCGGCGGCCCTCGACGCCGTCGGCCGCAGTGCGGGCACCGTAGGGCTCGTACCACTCCGGCGTTCCGGTGAAGGGCTCCTGGGGCACGACGGTCGCCCCGAGCCCGAGGTGGACCGGCACTTCCACGAGTCGGAACACGGGGCGATCGGCCATTGGTTCATTGTGCCACCCGACCGTCCCGTACGCCTCGAGGGAGCGGCCGTCAGTACGAGCGGCCCCGGGCCGTCACGGGTACGACGCCCACCACCGCGTCACCGCGCGTCAGCCACATCCGGTCGTACCGGTCGACGGTGGGGTCGCAGTGGGGCGGCACCAGACGCAGGCGGTCGCCACGGGTCGGCCGGAAGCTGTCGGTTGTGGTGACCATGCCCTGCTCGTCTCCGAAGAAGGCGTAGGCCGCGCCGGGATGGTCGGGGACACCGGCCGGTCCGGCGTCGGTGGCCATCGACTTGAGGCCGGCGTCCACGGTCACGAACCCCCGTTGGTTGGTCGACACCACCGTGGTGGCGAGTGTCAGGCTCTGGCCGAAGCAGGCCTCGGGATCGGACCCGAGCGCGTCGGCGTACTCGCGGTCCATGAAGACGTAGCTCCCGGCCTGCAGCTCGTCGAGGGACCCGGCTTCGATGTCGAGCAGCGCGGTCCCGGTGCCCCCGCCGGTGCGCACGGGCACCGGGTGCCCGGCGCCCTCCAGCGCGGCGACCACCTCGCTCAGGCGGTCGGCCGCGGCGGTGACGGCGAGGCGGCGTGCGTCCCGACCGGCCACGTGCTGGGCGTGCCCGGCGTAGCCCTGGACACCGCCGAAGACCAGCGACGGGGCGCGGTCGACGGTGGTGGCGACGGCCAGGGCCGCGTGCGGGCCGACGACCCCCGTACGTCCGAGGCCGACGTCGACATCGCAGAGCAGCGTGACGGTGACACCGGTACCCAGGGCGGCCACCAGCTCGGCCACAGCATCGACGTGGTCGAGGGCCAGGGCAAGGTCGCACCTTTCTGCGAGTGCGGCGACACGGGCCATCGGGCCGGCACCGGCCGGCGGCGACGTGAGGAGGACCGGAACGGGCGCGGCCCGGTCGAGGGAGGTGACCAGCGCCTCGGCCTCGGCCAGTTTGGCGCAGCACAGGCCAGCCGCCCCGTGGTCGAGCTGGAGGCCCGCCACCCACGCCGACTTGTGGGACTTGGCGTGGGGACGGAGGCGCACCCCTGCGCTGTCAGCAGCGCGCTGCATGGCCGAGACGTTGGCCATGAGCAGATCGACGTCGCACAGGAGCGCCGGGGTGGGGACGAGACCGACCGACCCGGGCTCGCCCAGCGAGCGGAGGACGGGTGAGAAGGCAGGGTCCTCCCGGACGGTGGGGTCGAGCACGTCCTCGTCGGGTCCCCTCATCGGCCGACCGTCAGCCCAGTTCGGCCTGGACGACATCGGCCACGTTGAAGGCGGAGTCGAGTGCCTGGTGGGTCCCGGCCCCACGGCCACCGGCGTCGCACCCGACCAGGAACAGTCCGGGAAGCGGCGTCCTGGCGTCCGGCTTGGAGCGACCGACCTGGCCGACCACCTGGGCGATACCGACCGCCTCGCCCCCACTGCCGGGGACGGTGGCGTCCCGGGTCATGCGCGAGATCTGCCGTGGACCGTAGGGCTCGGACCACAGGGTGTGGCGCTCGAGACCGGGCCAGAGGTCGGCCACCACCTCCCGTGCCCGTCGGACGGCCTCATCGGCCATGGGGGAGGCGGGGTCGGGGGAGACGAACACCTGGATGTTGGCCACCTGGTGCCCGGGCACGGCCACCAGCCCCGGGTCGAACTCACTGGCGACGTCCACGGCGATGAGCGGGACGTCCGGCCAGTCACCCGCCTCCATCGCGGCGAACCGCTGACTGTCGAGCCAACTCTGGTCGGAGAACACCGGCGTGAGTGCGGCGTCGAACACCCGGTCGTCGAGGACGTAGCGCAGGCCGGCGATGCTCCAGCTCGGCTCGAGGCCCTCGACCACCGCCACGTAGTCCGCGGGGAAGTGCTGCGCACCGACCAGCTTGAGGACGGTGGGCTGGATGCCGGCATTGGAGACGACGGCCCGGGCCCGGATCGTCCGGCCCGAGGTCCGTACACCGACGGCCCGCCCGCCCTCCACGACGATCTCCTCCACCCGGGTGGACCGGACGAAGGTCCCGCCCCGCTCGGCCACGACGGCCGCGCATGCCTCGGCCACCTGCCCGTAGCCGCCCGCATGGAACCGACCGGCACCTCCGGTCACGATCTGACGGAGCACGAGGACGCCCTCGGAGGCGGCCAACAGGTCGACCGGGACCACGAAGAGCATGTTCATGGTGGCCAGGATCTGGCTCTCCAGGCCGGCCGGCAACCCGAACGGCCGCAGGAAGGCCAGCATCCCGGTGTCGTCGAGCGCGAACACCTCGTCCTCGCTCATCGACAGGATCGACAGGTAGAAGGTGCCGAGGAGGTCCATGTCCGCGTCGGTGGCCCCGAAGGTGCGCTGCAGGGTGGCCAGGTCCTCGGGATCCCCAGTCTGGCGCAGCGGACTGTGCTGCACCCGCCATGCCCCGTCGGGCGCGCGGTAGCGGATGGCTGCGGCCGGCCCGTCCGGCACGAGGAGGCGCACCCTGTCCTGGATGCCCAGGATCTCGACGAGTTCGTCGACTCGGGACCCGACCGCCGGGATCCCCACCGCCCCGAACATCTCGTACCGGTAGCCCCGCCGGTCGAGCGTCTGGGTCTTGCCACCTGCGCGCGGGGTCTTCTCGACGAGTGCCACCCGCCGTCCGGCCGAGGCCAGGAGGGCGGCCAACGGGGCTCCCCCGTACCCGGCACCCACTACCGCCACGTCGTACTCGTCCTCGGCCTGTGACACCGGTTCCCCCGATCGACGGGCACCCGACCCCCGGGCGACCCCGCCCGGTGGTGCGGACGGCCGTCGCCGGTCAGTGTCGCACACGGGCGCCCCGGCGGACTCCGGCCAGACGGGTCACCAGGACGCACGCCCTGCGTCGCTGTCGGATGTCGAGGTCGCCTCTTGCCTGAGGTCGGCCGTCGACCACCGCCGCTACGTGGTGGCGGACGTCGACCCGGACGGCGGGCTCCCCACGTCCTGCCTCATCGTCGAGGTGACGGAGTCCGCCGTGACCGATCCGGACCAGGCGTTGGCGGTGCTCGGCCCTCTGCGCACCCATGGCGTACGCGTCTCCGTGGACGACTTCGGCACGGGGTTCACCTCGGTCGTCTCGCTCCCCGGCCCACCGCTGGACGAGCGGAAGGCGTGCAGGCAGACGTTGGACCGGACCGCGGGCGAGTTCTTCCCGCCGCCACGCGGTCGGTCACACTGGGACGGTGACCGACGTTCCTCCGACCTCCGCCCCCGTCCCCCGTCCCGACGACGACCGGACTCCGCTCCAACGGATGGCGGCGGGTGAGCTCTACGTCGTGGACGACGAGATCGCAGCCATGCACCTCCGGGCCGTCACGCTGACCGAGGCGTTCAACGCCACACCTGCAGCGGATCCGGCAGCTCGACGCCGCATCCTCGACGACCTCCTCGGGTACCTCGGTCCCGACACCGACATCCGGGCACCGTTCCACTGCGACTACGGCACGAACATTCGCATCGGCGCCCGGTCGTTCGTGAACTTCGGACTCGTCGCACTCGACGTGGCGGCCGTCACCATCGGCGACGACGTCCAGATCGGTCCGAATGTGCAGCTCCTGACGCCGACCCACCCGCTCGACGCCGACCTGCGACGCGCCAAGTGGGAGTCCGCTGATCCGATCACCATCGGCGACAACGTCTGGCTCGGCGGAGGAGTGGTCGTGCTCCCCGGGGTGACCGTGGGGACCGACGCCGTCATCGGTGCCGGCGCAGTGGTCACGCGCGACGTGTCGGACGGGGCGGTGGTCGTGGGCAACCCGGCCCGACCGATCAGGCGCCCCGGCCGTTAGGCGGCCAGGGGACCGCGGCATGGTCTCCTCCGACCGTGCGGCCAAGTGTCAGCGCGGCCTCGGGATCGGTGGGTGCAGGACGGCTCCGGCGCCGCGGACGTACAGGTCGGCCGGCCGACCGGTGCCGACGATCCTCTTCCCAGCCGTCTGTGCGACGAACCCCGGGGTGGCGAGCACCTTGCGCCGGAAGTTGGCTGGCTCGAGCTCGATGCCCCAGGCCGCTTCGTAGGCGCGGCGGAGGTCGCCGAGGGTGAACGGCTCCTCCACCAGGGCGGTGGCGACGTCGGTCTGCTCGAGCCGCGAGCGCAGCCGCTCGACACCGGCCTCGACGATGTCGAGATGGTCGAAGGCGAGTGTCGGACCGCCGTCCGTCCCGATCGTGTCGACGCGCCACCAGCGTCCACTGGCCAGCGCGCCACCGGCAGGTGGAACCGGCGTGGAGGTCACGGCCAGGACGGCAGTCGAGACCACCCGCGTCCGGGGGTCGCGGTCGGGTGCGTCGAACACCGCCAACTGCTCCACGCGTGTGAACGGCTCGAGGATGCCGGCCCGGGCGACGACGGCGCGCGTGGCGGCATCCGTCAGCGCCTCGTCCGGTTCGAGCACCGCTCCGGGTACCGCCCATCGTCCCGGGTCGGGCTCTCGCCCCCGTTCGACGAGGAGCACCACGAGTGCTCCGCGGTCCACCGCGAAGTACGCGACGTCGACCACGAGGGCCACGTCCGGCCGGTCATCGGTGCCGTAGCCGCCGGGTCCGTCTGATGCCGCCTCGACTTCGAGGGCCACCTTGGCGCGCTTCTTCGCCGACTTCTGCGTCTTGGTCCGCTCGCCGGCGCGGCGGTCCGGCTTCTTCCCGTCCTTGGCCATGCCGGCACCCTACTGCCGGCGTCCTCCCTCTACTAGTCATTACGACCTTAACTAGTCTGACCAGGGATGATATGCCGTCTCTGCAAGCGCCTCCAGCGAGGTCCGGCCAACTCGCCCACCGCGCGCCGACCGCTCCGTCGCCGGTCCGGTCGCGCCGGTCGATCGGGTGGGCTCCCCTCCTCGGGACAGCGTCGCTTCTGTGACTTGTTTCACGTGGAACTGCGCGGGTACCGCACGGTTGCTGGGCATTGCCGGTGGCACCCGCCCAACACCCAGTCACCTACTGAATAGTCAGAATGACCAGAACAACGACTGGCCGAGAGCCATCGAAGTCAGGTCGACCTGTGCCCCGGTGGACGCGTCGTCGGTCAGGGCTCGCGGAGAACAACGGGTGTCGCGGTGGCGGTGGCGGTCGCGGTGGCGGTGGCGGCCAACTGGCCGCACGCGGCGTCGATGTCGGAGCCACGTGTCGACCGGATCGTCACGGTCGTGCCGCGCTGTTCGAGGATCGAACGGAACTCCTCGATGCGTGCGCGCGGGGTGCCACGCACCGGATAGCCGGGGGTCGGGTTCAGTGGGATGAGGTTGACGTGGGCCCGCACGCCGGTAGCCAGACGGGCGAGCTCCTCGGCCTGGCGGTCGTCGTCGTTGATGCCGTCGATCATCGCCCACTCGAACGACACGCGGCGGCCGGTCTCGGCCCGGTAGTCGACGCACGCCTCCATCAGCGCCGGAATCGGGTAGCGCTTGTTGATCGGGACGAGCTCGTTGCGCAACTCCTCGGTCGCGGCGTGGAGCGAGACGGCGAGGCCGACCGGGAGAGGGGCTGCGGTGAGCCGTCGGATGCCCGGGATGATCCCCACCGTCGACACCGTCATGCTGCGCGCGCCGAGGCCGAAGTCGTCGTGGATCCGTTCGATGGCCGGCCACAGGTTGTCGAAGTTGGCGAGTGGCTCCCCCATCCCCATGAACACGATGTTGGAGAGCCGGCGCGGGCGGGCCGCCCGCACCGCCACCGCGACCTGCTCGAGGATCTCGCCCGAGGTGAGGTGCCGCCGGAAACCGGACTGGCCCGTGGCGCAGAAGCTGCACGCCATGGCGCAGCCGGCCTGGCTCGACACGCACACCGTCGACCGGTCCGGGTAGTGCATCAGTACCGTCTCGACGACCGCACCGTCGTGGAGGCGGAAGGACCACTTCGTCGTCTGGTCGTCGTCGGACGACCGCTCGGCCACCGGCTCGAGCGCAGGAGGTAGGGCCGCATCGAGTAGGTCCCGGAGCGCCAGCGGCAGATCGGTCATCTCCGACGGACGGAGGACCCGGCGGTAGAGGCCGTCCCAGACCTGGCGGGTGCGGAAGGACGGCGCGTCGCCGAGCAGCCCGGCAAGGTCCTCCTGACTCTGGTCGTAGGCACCGGGCATCACCCCAGGATAGGGACGGCGGGCGGATCGGGCGGCCAGTCGTCCGTGAACCCGTGCGACGCCGCCCACGGTCGCCGCCGATGGGCGGGTTGGAGGAGACGCGCGCTGACCGGCCGTGCCCTCACGTTCCGGCGGCGGCGCACCCCTCGGCGTGCCACGATCGGGGGATGACCGCGGACGGAGCGATCGAGGAGCAGGTCCCTCGGATCTGCCTCGCGCTGCCCGGTGCCACCGAGCGCGCCGGCCACGGTGCCCCGGCGTTCTTCGCGACGAAGCAGTTCGTGGTGCTGTGGCCGGACGGCCACCACGACGACGGGTACCCACACCCGTGGTGCGCCGCGCCGCCCGGCGCGCAAGAGGGCTTCGTGGCCTCGGGCCCGGAGCACTTCTTCCGTCCCCCTACGTGGGCGGCCGTGGCTGGCTGGGGATGCGCCTCGACAGCTACGGCCGACTGGGGCGTGGTCGAGATGCTGTGCGAGGAGGCGTTCGAGACAGTTGCGCCGGCACGTCTGCTCGCTCGGCTCGGCACCGATGGCTTATCCCTCTCCGTCCGTCCGACCGATCGGAGCGTCCATCGTCGCTGGTACCCTAGGGGGGTATCAAGAGGCAGGGTGAGGGAGCCACCGTGGAAGCACCGGGATACGCAGCCGACAAGGACGCCGTGCTCAAGCGCCTCCGACGGATCGAGGGACAGGTGCGGGGGATCGCCGGGATGGTCGAGGACGAGCGCTACTGCATCGACGTGCTCGACCAGGTCTCGGCGGTGACGCGTGCCATCCAGGGCGTGGCCCTGGTCCTGCTGGACGAGCACCTCGCACACTGCGTGGCCGATGCCGTGCAGGTCGGTGGTGAGGAGAAGGAGGCCAAGCTGGCCGAGGCGTCAGCGGCCATCGCCCGCCTGGTCCGCTCGTGATCATGGCCCTGGGCGTCGCCACGGTGCTCGTCGACGTCGGCCGCGGCCTGCGCGAGGGCGTGTACATGTTCTGGGAGACGCTGTGGGCCCTCGTCCTCGGCTTCACCCTGTCCGGCGTGGTGCAGGCCTTCGTGTCGAAGGAGCGGATGCGGGCCAAGCTCGGCGACCACGGTCCGGCATCCGTGGCGCGGGCCTCGGGCTACGGCATGGTCTCGTCGTCCTGCTCGTACGCCGCCTCGGCCATGGCCAAGTCCCTGTTCGTCAAGGGGGCCGACTTCACCACCTCCATGGTGTTCATGATCGCCTCGACCAACCTCGTGGTCGAGCTGGGGATCGTGATGCTCGTGCTGCTCGGCTGGCAGTTCGCGGTGGCGGAATTCGTCGGCGGACCGATCATGATCGTCCTGCTGGCGCTCTCGGGCAGCATGGTGTTCACGCCGAAGCTGCTGGCCGTGGCCCGCCGTCGCCTGGGGGGCGGCAACCACGGGGGACATGACCACGCAGCCATGGTCCGGGTGTCCGAGGATCGTCAGGAGGAGCTGGAGGCGGAGCCGTGGGGCGAGAAGGTGCGTTCCCCTGCCGCATGGTCGGATGCCTCGAGCTACGCGGTGGCCGACGCCACCATGCTGCGCAAGGAGCTGCTCATCGGATACACGGTGGCGGGCCTGCTCGCCGTCCTCGTCCCCGACCACGTGTGGAACGCACTGTTCCTCCACGGCCACGGGTTCTGGACGACCCTGGAGAACGCCATGGTCGGCCCACTCATCGCTGTCGCCAGTTGGGTGTGCTCGATCGGCAACGTGCCACTGGCCGCCGCGCTGTGGGGCGGGGGCATCAGCTTCGGAGGGGTGATCGCCTTCATCTTCGCCGACCTCATCGCCATGCCCCTGATCCTGGTCTACCGGAAGTTCTACGGCTGGCGCCTGACTGTCCGGATCGTCGGTCTCTTCTACGTGCTCATGGTGGTGGCGGGCCTGGCCACCGAAGGAATCTTCCGGGCCGTCGGCGCCGTGCCGGTCAACCACGACGTCGGAGTGCGACCGGCGCACGTCGAGTGGGACTACACGACCTTCCTGAACCTTGTCTTCCTGGTGGTGGCCGCCGCTGTGTGGTGGCTGGCCCGGAACCGAGAGCGCTTCGGCGGCGGAGTCGGCTATGCCGTCGACCCGGTCTGCGGCATGCAGGTGCGCACGGCCGACGCCCCGGCGCGCACCGAGCACGACGGTGCCACCGTGTGGTTCTGCGCCGACCGTTGCCGTGAGCGGTTCGAGTCCGACCCCGAGCGGTACCTGTCATCGGGCACCGTCCACGAGTCGATGGTCGCACCCGTGGGCGCGGAACCGGTGGCGGTCACCCTCACCCGGCGGACGCCCGCGCCCACCGGGGGGCACGTGGACGACGCGGCCTCCGACGGCTCCGGGCAGACCGTCGTCGACCCGGTGTGCGGCATGGTCGTCGACCCGGCCCACGCCGCCGCCCATCGGGTGCGCGACGGAGTCGACCACTGGTTCTGTGGAACGGGATGTGCCGAGCGGTTCGACGCGGAGGCGACGACGGGGGGCTGACCGCCGGAGCGTCAGCCGTTCTTCAACAACTGCGAGAACGGCACGTCCTTGTCGTTGCCCGGCTCCTTCGGCAGCCCGAGCACCCGCTCGCCGATGATGTTGCGCTGGATCTGGTCGGTCCCGCCGTAGATGGACGGTGCCTGCGCGTAGAGCGCGGAGCCCGTCACGCCGGGCAGGAACGGATTGCCGGTCGCCTCGTTGAGCGTGGCCTGGTCTGCCGCGTCGTATGCGTGGAGCATGCCCTGTGCCCCGACGATGCGGAGTCCGAGGTCGCGGGTGAGGCGCATGACGGCGCTCATCGAGAGCTTGGCGATGTTGGCCATACCCGGGATGTCGCCACCGGCGGACCGGGTGGCCTTGAGGCGCTCGGCGTTCAGCCGGCCGAGTTCGTTCAGGGTGTACAGGCGGACCAGAGCCTGTCGGATGAGCGGGTCGGTGTTCGAACCGTTGCCGCGCGCCAGCCCGGTCAGCAGGTCGTCACGGCGGGTGGGACGGGCGCCGGACCCGGCACGCGCCGTGGGCTTGTCGCCTGGAGTGGGGGCGAAGTCGCCCACCCGCTTGCCGAGGTTGCCGGCCACTGTCCCCGGCATGATGATGGTCCCCCGGCTCCCTCCGCCGGTCCCGAGGCCGGCCCGCTCATAGCCGAGTGTGGTGTTGGCCACGGCCCAACCCTTGTTGAGGCCACCGATCAGGAGACGGTCCGGCACGCGTGCGTCGGTCAGGAAGGTCTCGTTGAACATGGCGTGCCCGGTCATCTCGCGGAGCGGGCGCACCTCCACCCCGGGCTGGTGCATGTCGATGGCGAAGTAGGAGATCCCCTGGTGCTTCGGCGCCTCGGTCGAGGTCCGGGCGATGAGCATCCCGTAGTCGGCGGTCTGACCGAGCGAGGTCCACACCTTCTGGCCGTTCACGATCCACTCGTCCCCGTCGCGCTCCGCCCGGGTGGTCAGGCCGGCCAGGTCCGAGCCGGCCCCGGGCTCGCTGAACAGCTGGCACCACGCCGCCTGCCCGGTGACGATGTCCCGCACCAAGGTGTCGATCTGCTCGCGGTCGCCGTGATCGGCGATGGTGGGTGCGGCCAGTAGCAGGCCGAGGCCGTAAGGGGCACCGACGGCACCGAAGGCGGCGATCTCATTGGTGACCTGGACACCGACGCTGCGGGCCACGCCCCTGCCGTAGGAGCCGGCGGGCAGGGTCGGTGCCGCCCAACCCGAGGTGCCGAGGCGCTCCCACCACTCGGCCACGGTCAGGTCGGGGTCCCAGCTCTCGCTCAGCCAGCTGCGGAGCTCGTTCAGCAGGTCATCGGTATCAGTGGCCTCGGCCAGCGTGTCGGTCACGGGGTGCTCCCTCCGGGCATGGGCGCCGGTGGGGCACCGGGGGACAACGCTAACGCCACCTCGCGAAGGTGTCAGTTCCCCCGTCCGAAGTGCCGTGCCCACATGTGCCGGTCCCCGGGCGTGGTGACGGCGCGGTCGGTAGCCTCGCGCGGGAGCGACTGAGACGAGGGGAGGGCACCATGCCCGCTGTCGAACATTTTCCCGTGGGGGCCCCGTGCTGGGCGGACCTCTGGACGTCGGACATCGAGGGCAGCCGAGCCTTCTACTCCGCACTCTTCGGATGGGCGGCCCAGGAGCCGAGTGAGGAGTTCGGTGGCTACTTCATGTTCCACCGCGAAGGTGCGCCCATCGCCGGCGGCATGGGCGACATGGGGCCGGACATGCCGGCCGACGACACCTGGAAGATCTACCTGTCGACGGACGACATCGCCGGGGTGCACGACGTACTCGCCTCCCACGGCGCCGTGGCCGTGACGCCGACCATCCCGGTGGCCGACCTCGGCCAGAACATGGTCTTCACCGACCCGAACGGAGCCGTCCTCGGCGCGTGGCAGCCGGAGACCTTCCCGGGGTTCGCCACCGTGGAGGAGCACGGGGCGCCGAGCTGGTTCGAGCTGTTCACCCGGGACTACGCCAGAGCGCTCGACTTCTATCGTGAGGTGTTCTCGTGGCACACCGAGGTGGAGGGGGACTCCGACGAGTTCCGCTACTCGACACTCCGGCACCCGGAGGACTCGGAGCAGCAGCTGGCCGGCGTGATGGACGCGTCGGCGTTCCTGCCGGAGGGCGTTCCCGACTACTGGTCCATCTACTGGGACGTCGACGACGTCGACGTCACCGTGGCGCTGGCCCGTCAGCTGGGCGGGTCACTGGTCGACGGACCGATGGACACCCCGTACGGGCGGATGGCCACGGTCACCGACCCGACCGGTGCGCAGTTCAAGCTGCGGACGCCCCCGGCCTGACGCCGCCAGCTGTCGTCCCGTAGCCACGACGGCCCGTCGCGCGCGCCGCCCGGCGCCCGGCGCGTGCCACGCTGGTAGCCCCGTACCCGTACCCGTACCAGCAGCTGAGGTGACCCATGCCCATCGCCACCACCAACCCCGCCACCGGAAAGGTCGAGCAGACCTTCGACGAGATCTCCGACCTGGAGGTCGAGCGCATCCTGGCCCTCGCCGCGTCCACCTTCCGCACGTACCGGACCACGACGTTCGCCCAGCGCGGTGCCTGGATGGTCCGTGCCGCCGAGATCCTCGAGACCGAGGTCGACCGGATCGGCACGACGATGACCACGGAGATGGGCAAGACCCTGGCCGCGGCCAAGGTCGAGGTACTCAAGTGCGCCAAGGCCTGCCGGTACTTCGCCGAGCACGCCGAGTCCTTCCTGGTCGACGAGCCGGCCGACGCGGCGGCTGTCGGCGCGGCCGACGCCTACGCCGCGTGGCAGCCCCTCGGGCCGGTGCTCGCCGTGATGCCCTGGAACTTCCCCCTCTGGCAGGCCATGCGGTTCGCCGCCCCGGCGCTCATGGCCGGCAACGTCGGCCTCCTCAAGCACGCCTCGAACGTGCCGCAGTGCGCCCTCTTCATGCAGGAGCTGTTCGAGCGGGCCGGCTTCCCCGAGGGATGCTTCCAGACGCTGCTGATCGGTTCCTCCCGGGTCGAGGCCGTCATCCGGGACGACCGGGTCGTGGCGGTCACCCTCACCGGATCGGGTCCGGCCGGTCAGGCCGTCGCCGCTGCTGCCGGTGACGTCATCAAGAAGTCGGTGCTCGAGCTGGGCGGGAGCGACCCGTTCATCGTGATGCCCTCGGCCGACCTGGCCAGGGCCGCTGCGGTCGCCACCACTGCCAGGACCCTCAACAACGGGCAGTCGTGCATCGCCGCCAAGCGGTTCATCGCCCACACCGACGTGGCCGACGGGTTCGAGCGCCTGTTCGTCGACGAGATGTCGGCGCTGGTCGTCGGCGACCCCATGGACGACGCGACGACGATCGGCCCGCTCGCCAGCGCCCAGCAGCAAGCGGACATGGTCGAACTGGTGGCCGATGCCGTCGCCAAGGGCGCCACGGTCCTCTGCGGGGGAGCCGTGCCGGAGGGGCCGGGCTACTACTACCCGCCGACGGTCCTCACGGGCATCACCCCCGAGATGCGCATCCACACGGAGGAGGCCTTCGGCCCGGTGGCGACCCTCTACCGCGTGGCGGACATCGACGAGGCCATCGAGCTGGGCAATGCCACCGAGTTCGGCCTCGGCGCCAATGCCTGGACGGAGGACGACGCCGAGCGGGCCCGGTTCATCCGCGACCTGGAGGCCGGGATGGTCTTCATCAACGGCAACACGACCTCCTACAACGAGCTGCCGTTCGGTGGGATCAAGACGTCGGGCTACGGGCGCGAGCTGACGGCCCACGGCATCCGCGAGTTCTGCAACCTCAAGTCGGTGTGGGTCGGCGCATGACGCGCGGGTCCCGTCGTACGGCATGCGGCGGGACCCTCGGAGCTGACCGGCGGCCGGAGAACCACTGTGCCGCCAGCCCACGGCGGTCCATCGTGCCGGTGGGGCTGTCAGCCAGGGCTCCCGGCACCGGCCGCACGCGGCTCCGGCAGCCCGGCGCGCTGGTCCCGCGCCGACCAGAACTGACGTGCCCGGCGCGTGCGCCGGTCGGGCCCGTGAGCGGCCCGGACCGCGTCGAGCCAACGTGACGCAGCGGCGTCCCCCTCGACGACGGCCGCGGCCGGGTCGGGTCGTTCGGCGAGCCATCGGGCCTCGAGCGCGTCCCGCTCGTCGGCATAGACGGCGAGCAGCCGTTCCGGATCTGACAGGACGGCGCGGTGGAGCAGTTCGTGGCGCCACCAACGGGTGGCCGGATCGAACCGGTCGGTGGGCTCCGGCCCGAGGTCGAGGGGCTCGTCGACCCGGACCGGTAGGAAGAGGCTGGTGCACGGTGCCGCTGTGCCGGTGGCCCAATGCCGGTGGTCGCCGTCGGGCCGCAACTCGGCCACCCAGGACGCGGTGGTCTGCGACGTGGCCCGGACCCCGGTTCCGGCGTGCATGCACGGCGCAGCCTTCGCTCCCACCGGGGAGAACCGGGGGCTGGGGCCCCGGGGACCGTGGGTGCGGAGCACGGCCAGGAGGTCGCCGACCGAGTCCGCAGGGCACGCCTCGGTGATCGAGCGCCGTCTCCGGGCCTGGGCCACCCACGTGGGGAGGCGAGCTGCGTGGTCGGCGAAGCCGGGAATCGTCAGCCCGTTGCTGATCGAGCGGACCCCGGAGGTGACCCGTTCGACGGCCCACAGGGCCCCGGCCGTCTCGAGCACGTAGGCGACGGTCGCGTCGGCGACCAGGAAGCTGTTGTGATAGGTGAATCCCGGGTCCTCGTGGCCGCATCCGCCACCCTGGCCGTACCGGTCGAGCAGGCCGATGATGACGTCGACCGCTCCTTGCGCGGTCTCGGAGCGCTCGAGGGCGAGCCGCACGAGGTCCATCCCGAGCAGCCCGGTCGGAGCGTACGGCTGGTCGGTGAACACGGCCTCGTTGCCGATCACCACGCCGTGCTCGTTGGCGCCCATCTCGGCCCCCCAGATCCAGAAGGGCCGTGACAGGAGTACCGCATATGTCGTCTCCACCTGGTCGATGGTGATCCACGTGCAGCGCAGCCGGGCCTGCGACGGGTGGTCCTGTCGCGGCTGCCAGTCGAGGAACTGGGCCTCGTTCGGGTTCCGGTCGCTGTTCTTGGCGAAGAGGACCCGCCCCGGCCGGACGGCGACGAGCGTGTCGCACATGCGACGACCCTATCCAGCGCGGCGGTCGACCGGTTGTCCGGCAGACGGATCCCCCGGGGGCCGGGGGAAGAACCCCGGCGGAACAGTGGCACCGCAGTAGCGTCGGGTCGGCCGGTCGACGTTCCGCCGATGAGCGGCGGACCCGGCATGACTCCGAGGAGAGATGCCATGGGTGGCGGTCACGGTCGTACAGGTAGCTGGAGGCGGATGGCGACCGCCGGCGCGGTGGTCCTCGCGGGTGCGGCACTGCTCGCCGGTTGCGGGGGCTCGTCGTCCTCCTCGCCGACCACCAGCGATGGATCGGCCGGCACGACCACCGGTGGGAGCGACGCCTCGTCCAAGCTGGACACTCTGGCGGGCTCCGTGGCATCCGCACAGAAGTCGACCTTCCAGGTCGTCTACACCTCGACCAGTGGCGGCAGCACGTCGACGATCACATTGGCCCAGTCGCCTCCCAGGCAGCTGTTCAGTACGACCGACTCCTCGGGCTCGACCACCTCGCTGGTCGACACCGGGACCGTTACCTACTCCTGTTCCGGTGGCGGCAGTTCGACCGTCACCTGCACCTCCATCGGCGGCAAGTTGGCCGGGGCGGCGCTCTCCAGCCTGATCGACGTCTACAACGGCTCGGCCGCGTTGACGGTCTTCAACGGATGGCGCTCGGCGATCGCTGCGCGGGTGGCGGGTGTCTCGCTCACCTTCACGGACGAGACGATCGGCGGACAGCCGTCCACCTGCGCCAACTGGAACCGGAGTGGCGACACCGCCACCTACTGCGTGACATCGACCGGGGTGCTCGCCAAGGTCGAGACCTCGGGGGGCTCGTCGGGCTCCGGCACCAGGTTCGAGCTCACGAGCTACTCCGACTCGCCGCCGGCCTCGGCCTTCGTCGTGCCCCAGGGCGCAACCGTGGTGACCCTGCCGGCCGGCGCGTCGACCCCCTGACGGTGTTCGACCGTCGCCCTCCCGACGCTGCTGAACGGGCATCGCACGGCGACCGATCTCCCGGGCCCATGGGCCGGCGGCGTGCTCAGATCAGCGGCGCGGCCTGCACCGTCAGGCGGTCGTCGAGATGGGTGGTGTCGTTGAAGCGGCGGACCACCCACCGCCGCCCGGTCACCACGACCTGGGAGATCGATGCGTTGTCGGCCCCGATGAAGGCCCAGGGCCGCGATCCCGACGCCTGGGCCAGGACGTCGCCGATCACGCCCCCATGGACCACGACCATCACGCGCTGGTCGGGGTGGGCGGTTGCGATCCGCTCGATACCGGCCCGGACCCGGGCTGCGAATCCGTCGATCGGCTCGCACCCCGGGATGAGGTCCCACCGCTGCTCCTCGACCAGTCGGAGGGCCAGCGGGTCGCGGTCCACGAACTTCTGCTCGAAGACCCAGCCCTCCCACTCGCCCAGGTAGATCTCCCGCAGGTCGTGCTCGACCCCGGGTACGAGACCCGTGGCCGCCGCCACTGGCGCCGCCGTCTCGGCGGTGCGTCGCAGTGACGTGACGTAGATGGCATCGATGTGGCCGGTCACCAACCGGTCGGCCAGCCGCTCGGCCTGCTGACGGCCGAGCGGCGAGAGCGGTGGGTCGGCATGGCCCTCGAAGCGGTCGAACTCCTGGCCCTCCACGGCGTCAGCCGATTGTCCGTGGCGCACGAGCAGCAGGTCGCACGCTCCGTCGGGCGCCCGGAAGCGCCCTTGTGGGAAGCGGCGAGGACCTCCGTCCTCTGGTGGCACGTCGGACACGATCGTCACTGCGGTGCTCAGACGCCGAGGCTCGAGGCGGAGGCGGCCTCGAACAGCCGATTGGGGAGGAGACGCTTGGCGATGACCCCGACCCGCTCGCCGGCCGGGCCCACCGACAGGCGCCGCGGCGGACGGGAGGCCGTCAGTACCTTGGCGACCACTGCGGCGACGCCGGCCGGCTCCGCGCCGGCGGCCTCGTCGCGTTCCATGGTGGCGATCGCCTTCGCCGCGGCCGTTGCGTACGGGTCGTCAGCGTCCGCGGGGACCGTCCTCCGGGCACCGGTGAACCCCGTGTGGAAGTTGCCCGGCTCGACCAGGGTGACGTGCACGCCGTGGGGCTTGAGCTCCCAGGCCAGCGCCTCGGCCCACCCCTCGAGGGCGAACTTGCTGGCCGAGTAGTAGGCCTGGAAGGGCAGGCCGATGACTCCACCGATCGAGCTCATGAGGACGATGCGGCCCTTCCGCTCGCGAAGGCTCGGGAGGGCCGACGTCACCACCCGCACCGTGCCGAAGAAGTTGGTGTCGAGTTGGGCCCGTGCCTCGGCGAGGGGTGTGGTCTCCACCGGTCCGGCCAGACCCCAGCCAGCGCACGTCACCACGGCGTCGATGCCGCCATGGTCCCGGACGACCTGCCCGACGGCCTCGGCCACTGAAGCGTCGTCGTCGACGTCCATCACGACCGACGTCCACGCCTCGTCCGGGGTGGTCCGGCGACTGGCACCGACCACCTCGTAGTCCTGTGCTGCCAAGTGCACGGCGCAGGCCAGGCCGATACCCGACGACGCCCCCGTGATGAGAACGACCTTCTTGTCCATCTTCGAGAACCTCGACTTCGTCGTGGGGGCGGGTTCGCCCCCGGGGGTGCCGACCCTGGTGCTCAGGCCCTGTCGGCCGTCGTCGCGTCAGCCTCGATGGCCGTCTGGTCGGCCGTGAGTTGCTTGGCCTCGACGCCGGAGAACGCGAAGAAGGTGTCAAGGGCCATGGTGGCTCCAGTTGGCGGGGCCGACGGCAGCTCCGCCGGTGCGGGTGGCCCAGGCTACCGATGCGCCGCGGTGATCACCATCGGCGGCCCGATCCCATGCGGGCCGCGGCGTCCGGGCCAGGCGCCGGTCGGGGATGAACCAGAGGACGGCCACCGCGGCGTAGACGGCATAGGACAACCAGGAGGAGACGAAGGCCAGGCCCATGCCCGCCCCCAGGCCGACGAGACCGTAGCTCGCCGCTGGCAGGGCATGGCGGGGGAAGCGGCCGACCCACGCCGTCACGATGGGGAACAGGGACAGCCAGAACAGCAGGAACAGGTTCGACCACATGACGGAGCCGCTGATCCGCTCGGCCGATCGGAGCAGATGGTGGTGGTTGACCCAGTAGATCCCCACCATCACGAAGCTGAGGACGTAGACCAGCAGATGGGGAGCCAGGCCGCGTAGCGCGCCCGGAGTCGACCCGTCCGGCGTGGGGATCGAGAACGCCATGATCGTGATGATCACGGCCATCACGCCGTCGCTGAACGCTCGAGGCGGTCGGTCTCGTTCAACCGCACCTGAGGGAGCGCTCCGGGGTCGTCACGGCATCAGCATCGCGCCACCATCGGGCGGCCGGCGGGACCACACCCGGGTCCCGGCAGGCCGTGGGTCGGGCCGCTTCTGCACCCCACGGCATGGGCGGTGCGCAGTGGAAGCGCCGGTCGTACGCTCTCGACATGCCCCAGCGTCCCAGGTCCCGGACCTCCGTTCCGCCCCCTGCCCGCCCCCTGGTGGTGGCGGCGGCGGCCCTCTGCCTGGTGGTCCTCATTGCGGCCGCCTGCGGCTCCTCGTCCGCCTCGACGACCACCTCCATGACGGCCGCCCCGGACGCCGCTGTCCGGGCGGCCGTGGCGGAAGGTGCCGCAGCGGCCCGGACCGATGCCGCCGGGGTCGAGTGGCTGTGCCGGCCCGGTCACCTGCCTGACCCGTGTGTCACCGACCTGACCGCCACGGTCCTGCCCGTCTCTGGCCCGACGACACAGCAGCACGCCTCGATCGCCACCGATCCGCCCATCGACTGCTTCTACGTCTACCCGACGGTCAGCATGCAGGCGGGTGTCATCGCCGACCTCCACGTGGACCCGGCCGAGACCTCGGTGGCCAGGAGCCAGGCGTCCCGCTTCTCGCAGACCTGCCGGGTGTGGGCGCCGATGTACCGGCAGATCACGGTGAAGGGCCTGACCGCCGGCGCCCGCGCGTTGGCGGCCGAGGTCACCGCCTACGCCGGCGTGCAGGCGGCCTGGCAGGACTACCTGGCCCATGACAACGACGGGCGCGGCGTGATCCTGATCGGGCACTCGCAGGGAGCCGGCATGCTGATCGGGCTGATCAGGCGCCAGATCGACGACGTCCCGGCGGAGCGGAAGCTGCTCGTGTCGGCCATGATCCTCGGCGGGAACGTCACCGTCCTGGTCGGTCGGACAGTGGGTGGCAGCTTCCAGCACGTGCCGGCGTGCACCTCGGATACCCAGACGGACTGTGTCGTCGCCTACTCGAGCTTCGACCAGCCGCCGCCGGCCGACTCGTTGTTCGGACGGCCCGGCCAGGGCGTCAGCAACCTGTCGGACGGGACGGCCACCGCCGGGCTCCAGGTGCTGTGCACGAACCCGGCCGACCTGTCGGGCAACGCGGCCACGCCGCTCACTCCGTACTTCCCCTCCAAGGCATTGTTGAGCGGCCTGGGTGGCCTCGGCGGACTGACGCCGCCTGCCGTCGGGACCCCGTGGGTGACCGAGCCGCAGCTCTACTCGGGGCAGTGCCTGTCGCAGGGAGGCGCCACCTGGCTCCAGGTCAGTGCGCCGATCACGCCGGGCGACACCCGGCAGGTCGTCGGCCAGACACTGGGGCCGACCTGGGGACTCCATCTGGTGGACGTCAACATCGCGCTCGGCAACCTGGTCGACCTGGCACGGTCGGAGTCCGCGGCCTACGCCGCCCAGACGTGAGCCGTGCTCAGCCGCTGAAGCTGGGCAGGCCCGGTACCGGTTGGTACGGGAAGGTCGGCAGCATGGGGGCCGCCCGCTCGTCGATGGCCGGGAAGTCGAGGTCCTCGACGAGCGGGCGGTGAACATGCGGTCGATCTTCAGTTCGCCCACGGCCAGGTCGCTCGAGGCGGCCTACCTCGACGACGCAGCCACCCACGGGGTCGACGCGTCGACGACGCCGGCCAAGCTCCAGCAGACAGTCACGGTGCCCCCGGGGACCTTCGACGGGTCGATCGACCTGACGACCGGTGGACTCGAGGGACACCTCACGCTGCCGCCTGCGACGACGACCGTGCGCCTGGCGGGGATCGGGCTGGCGACCGTACCCGCCTGCGGACCGGGTGCGCCCGCCCCGTTCCAGGGTTGGACGACTGACGCCGGGGTAGGGAAGTGCGCTACGGCTACCTGGTCGACTTCCTCGCGCCGCGGCGCGAGGGCACGCGACGGAAGCGGAGTGCAGAGTGTCACAGGGACCGAAGCGGGAGCAGGGGTGGGAAGGGCGGCGCGGTGCCCTCGACGGGGCGCGAGTGGCGTTCGTCGTGGCCAATGGAGGTGCCGAGCGCCGCGAGCTGGTGGAGCCCTGGCGTGCGGTGGTCGCCGCAGCCGGCATCCCACTGCTCGTGGCACCGGAGGCAGACGACGTGCTCCTGCTGGACCACCTCGACTCCCGCACGTGTTGGAAGGCTGATCTCACCACGGACGAGCTCCAGGTCGAGGACATCGATGCCCTGGTGCTCTGCGGTGGGCTTGCCGGCGCGGACCGGTTGCGGGCCGATGGTCCGGCGGTCGAGCTCCTGCGGGACGCCTTCGACGGTGGTCGGCCAGTGGCTGCCATGAGCGATGCCCCATGGGCGTTGGTCGAGGCGGACGTGCTCGAAGACCGGACACTGACGTCGTCGGCGAGCCTGCGCACGGAACTCGAGAACGCAGGGGCCGAGTGGGCCGACGAGCCGGTGCACGCCTGTAGACACGGACCGAACACGTTGGTCACCAGCCGGGGGCAAGATGACCTCGAGGCGTTCTGTGACGCATTCGTCCGGGTGGTGTCCGCAGCCCAGCGACAGGAGGGTCTCCGACCCGGAGGAGGAGTCCGTGTCCGAGCCGATCCCGGAGGCAGACAGTGACGCGACCTCGGAGGCCTGGGAGACGACGGAGCCGATGGACGGCGAGGCCCCGACGGGCTGACTCGGGAGGCCGACGCAGCGGCTCCTGATCAGACGCTCACCAGTCCGTCCTCGGCTCCCAGCTTGATCAGACACCACACCTGCTTGCCGCCCGGCAGGAAGTCGACGCCCCAGCGGTCGGCCAAGCGGTCGATGATGAGGGTGCCGCGACCCGTCGGGTCGTCCGCATCGGCGGTTCGTGGTCGGGGTGGCTCCCTGCTGCCGTCCGCCACTGCGATCACGACGTCCTCGGACCCTCGCACCACGGAGAGTACGATCGGTGGCATGCCGTGGCGAACGGCGTTGGCCATCAGTTCGGATCCGCACACGGCGGCCCGTTCGGCCCGCTCATGGCTGACGGATCCCAGGGTCTGACGGATCATGACCCTGGCGTCACGGACCGACGTCGGCAGGGACGCCATCCACACGTCCTCCCGGTACAGCGGCTCGACGTGTGCGGGAGTCACCGACTCACCGTCCGAGCGGCGCACGGTGAGTCGCACGAGCGGTTCGTCCTCGGGTGCCTCCACTGTCGGTACATTCGGCTCCATCCTCGTCGTTGCGCCCCTACCCGTCGGCATCTCGGTGAAACCTTGTGACGGTTCCGGCCGGACCGGATCGGCGGACACCGTCGATCGCCATGGGCGGCTCGGGGACGGGGTCGGGCAGCGGGGACGGTCCGGGTGACGGCGGGACAGGTTCCGGGGGTACAGGCGCCGGCTCGGGGTCGACCGGCGGGATCACCGCGGTGAACGGGGTCTCTGCGGTCAGGACATGTGTCGGCCCCGTGGGCCGGAGCAGGTTCGCAAGAACGTCGTACACGTGTGGCTCCACCTCCGTCAGGCCCGGATCTCTGTCCGGGCCGTCGTTTCCTTCCTCCTTCGAGCACCCTGAAACCGGAGCCGTCGTTTCCCACGGCGCCCCGCCGGGTAGTACCACGGCATGAGGAGATCGACTACCGCACCCAACCGTGCCCTGGACATCGTGGACCTGCTGACCGAGGAGCACGCCGCGCTGCGGACGTTGGCCGAGCCGGTGGGCGGGCGGGACGACGCCGACGGTTCGGCCTATCTCGCCTGGAGCGATCGGGTGGTCCGGCACGAGATCGCCGAAGAGCTGGTCGTCTATCCGGCCCTCCTGTCGTTCGACGGCGGGATGGCCGTCGCCGACTCGAGGCTCGAGGACCAGTCGGACATCGAGTGCCAGCTCGTCGCCCTCGGCCAGGAGGCCGCCGGGACACCCCGCTTCCGCGCGGGCACTGCGCGGCTCGTGCTCGGCCACCTCGCGCACCTCGAGCGTGAGGACTCGCAGGTGCTGCCGATCCTGGCCACCCGGGTGAGCCGTCGCCGCCGGCTGGATCTGGGACGCCGGTACCGGAAGGTCCAGCAGGTGGCCCCAATGCGCCAGTTGCCGGACGGGACCAGGGTCCCAGTCGGGCGGACAGTGGTGGACCGCACAGCGGCGCTGTCGGTGTGGATGCGGGACGTGGCAGCCGCCTCGGGACTTGCGGGCTGACCACACCGGGGCCGACTTCATGGCACCGGTCCGTGCTCCACACCTGAACGACGCCGGCCCCGTCCTCGAGGGGAAGGGGGCCGGCGTCGTCTGTGTGAGGTGGAGAGCGTTGCTCGGCGAGGATGCCCATGTCGAGGCTGCGCCAAACCTGACCCGGAGGGCAGGCCGCTCCCATGGGCGCCCAGGCGCCCCCTGGCCGACGCGACGGCGTCAGCTGGGCCGTGGCGCCCGGCGAGGCAGCCCGGTGAGTGCCTGCGCCCCGGAGGAGCGGAGGAACAGCAGCAGTTCGAGCGGACTGTCCGCGTGCATCGGATGTAGTCCCCGTACCCGACAGATGACACCACTGCTGCGGAGGCGGGCCCAGAGTTGAGCCAGGGCGACACCACCGGACTCGTCGATGCTGCGCAGGTCGGCACAGTCGAGTACGACATCGTCGAAGCCGGCCCGGAGGAGCTGGTCGTGCTGATCGTCGACCGCCACCGAGGAGGTGGCATCCAGCGTGCCGGACATGTTGAGGACACAGTGGTGGTCGCGT
Source organism: Acidimicrobiaceae bacterium (assembly GCA_003164095.1). Classification (GTDB taxonomy): domain Bacteria; phylum Actinomycetota; class Acidimicrobiia; order Acidimicrobiales; family RAAP-2; genus Bog-756. The sequence goes on from PLRX01000043.1 coordinate 74,630, forward strand.
GACGTGAGGTTCATCACGAGGCGGGTGCCCGGCGTCTGGCCATGTCGGTGGTGACGGACCCGGGTGGAGGGGGTGGCTGGGGTGCGTGCGGCGGTCATGCAGCGGCCCTACCCGCTGGTGCCGGGGTCAATCCGGCCCATCCTGCGGTACCGTCTGACCAGGCCGGACGGGCCGGACCGAGGCCCACACGGTCGTTTCCGCGCCATGTGGTTTCCGCGCCATGTGGTTTAGGCACTCGGTGGCCGGGTAGGTGGGGTCGACGGCATATGTCCGCCGGACGGAAGGGACCCAGGGTGGAACAGGACATCGAGATCGATGTGGAGCGCAGGGGCGGATCGACGATCGTGTCGGCGCGCGGCGAGGTGGACGTCGCCACCGCACCGGCGCTGCGCGAGGGCCTCGACGAGGCCGTCGCGGCCGACGCCGGAGCAGTCGTGGTCGACCTGACGGGTGTGACGTTCATCGACTCGACGGGGCTGGGCGTGCTCATCGGCGCCCGGAAGCGCTGCCTCGACGCCGACCTGGAACTTCGGGTGGTGGTGACCGAGCCCCGCATCCTGAAGGTCTTCGAGATCACCGGGCTCACGGAGCTGTTCGCCATTCATGAGTCCCTCGAGCCGGCGCTCGAGGCCTGAGATGTCCGTGCACGTCTCTCCCGACACCTCCGACTCCGATGCCACCGATCGGGGAACCCAGGTTCCCGTCCCTCATGTGGAACTGGTGCTGTCCGTCGAGGATGACCTTCTGGTGCTCGCCCGCCTCACGGTGTCGGCCGTGGCGTCCCGCGCCGGATTCGACGTCGAGGAGATCGAGGACCTGAGGTTGGCCGTCGACGAACTGTGCCTCCTGGTCCTGCGGGGCCGCCGCACGGGCCGGCTGGTACTCGCCATGGCGATCGAGCCGGGTCGCATCGACATCTGGTGTCGGTACGACGGCACCGAGGACCCGCGTGATGCCGGAGCCGAGGACGAGAGCGACCTGTCGCAACGGATCCTGGATGCGCTGGTCGATGAGCATGGCCCGGCAATGCTCGACGGTCGGACCGGAGCGCACCTGTGCAAGCAGCGCGCGCTTGCCGATGACTGATGCCGGCACCCAAGCGGACCGTCACGACGGAACCGAGCTTCGCCGAGTTCGCCGCCACACGTGATCCCCGGCTGCGCGAGTCCCTGGTGGAGGCCCATCTCGGGCTCGCCCACCAGCTGGCTCGTCGCTTCGCCAACCGGGGTGAATCCCACGAGGATCTCGTCCAGGTGGCGTCCGTCGCCCTGATCCACGCGGTCGACCGCTTCGACCCGGACCGCGGCTTCGAGTTCAGCACGTTCGCCACCCGGACGATCCTGGGTGAGTTGAAGCGCCATTTCCGCGACAAGGGGTGGGCGGTGCGTGCTCCGCGGCGGATCCAGGAGCTCTACCTCGAATTGGGAGCCGCCACCGACGCGCTCGCCCAGGAGCTCGGGCACCCACCGACCGTCCCGGAACTCGCGGCCCGCACGGGTGCCTCAGAGGAGGCCGTACTCGAGGCCATGGAGGCCGGGCAGGCCTACCGGGCGACGTCGATCGACGCACCGGACCGTCGCGAGGGCACGATCGCCTCCCGCCTCGGCCAGATCGATGCCGGCTTCGACAGGGCCGATAACCACCAGATGCTGGGTGCAGCACTCGCGCAGCTTCCCGAGCGGGAGCAGCAGATCCTGCGGCTCCGCTATGTCGACGGCCTCACGCAGTCGCAGATCGCCGAGCGGATCGGGGTGAGCCAGATGCACGTCTCGCGTCTGTTGACGGCCAGCATCGCCCGGTTACGCGAGTCGTTCGCCGAGACGTAGACCGCAGTGCGGTCCCGGCGTCAGGCCCGGTTCGGCAGCCGGACGACGTTCAGGAAGAATTCGCCGACCTGGCGGACCACGGACAGGAACCGGTCCAGCTCGGCCGGCTTGGTGACGAATGCGTTGGCATGGAGCTCGTAGCTCCTACGGACGTCCTCGACCGCCTTGGACGTGGTCAGGACGACGACTGGGATGGACCGGAGGCCGGGGTCAGACTTGATGCGGGCCAGTACCTCCCGACCGTCGAGCCGGGGCAGGTTGAGGTCGAGGAGGACCAGGTCGGGACGGGGGGCGCCGCTGTGCCCGCCCTCGCGCCGCAGGAAGTCCACTGCCTCCTCGCCGTCCTCTACCACGTGCACGGCGAGCGGGCCGGTGGCGCCGGCGAGTGCCTCCCTGGTCAGCAGGACGTCGCCGGGGTCGTCCTCGACGACGAGCAGGTGCTTCGTGCCGGCCACGGTCGCCTCGGTCATTGCACTGTCTCCCCCTGGGTCGCCGGCAGGGTGAAGCATAGGCGGGCGCCCCCGCTGTACTCGCGGTCGACCCAGATGGACCCGCCGTGGAATTCGACGATCTTGCGACACAGCGCCAACCCGATACCGGTGCCGCCGTAGGCGTCGCGCGCATGGAGGCGCTGGAAGATGACGAAGACGCGGTCAGCATGGCGGGGCTCGATCCCGATCCCGTCGTCGGTCACCTCGAACCTCCACAAGGTCCCGTCCCGGTGCGCGTCGACTTCGACCACCGGCGGTGTGCCGTCGGCGAACTTGACGGCGTTGCCGATCAGGTTCTGCCAGAGCGACGTGAGCAGGACACGGTCGCCGCGGACGCTCGGCAGTGGGCCCACCCTCACCGTGGCACCGACGTCCTCCACGAGTCCCGACAGACCGGCCAGCGCTCCGTCCACGCACTCGCCCATGCCCACGGTGACGAACGCGTCGGTCGTCCGCCCGACACGAGAGAACGTCAGCAGGTCGTCGATCAGGGCCTGCATGCGGCGGGCGCCGTCGACGGCGAACCCGATGTACTCGTCCCCTCTCGGGTCGAGCTGGTGCTCGTACCGCTGCTGGAGGAGCTGCACGAAGCTCGTCACCTTCCTGAGCGGCTCCTGGAGGTCGTGTGAGGCGACGTAGGCGAACTGCTCGAGCTCCTCGTTCGACCGTTGGAGGTCCCGGTTCCGCTCGGCCAGATCGGCACGTGCCGTCGCCACCCGGTCGAGTTCGCTGACGATGCGCAGGCGCATCGCCTCCACGTCCGTCCCCACGCTCCGGATCTCGGGCGGTCCGGTGACGACCACGGACTGCCCGAGGTCACCGTCGGCGACCCGGCAGACCGTGGTGCCGAGCCCGGCGAGCGGTTCGATCACCCATGACCGGAGCGACCGTTCAAGGGCGATCCCGGCGGCCACCACGAGGAGGAGGCCGACCACCAGTGCGACGATCAGTTCGATCGTGGCATCGGAGAACGCCGCGGCGCTGGAGGCCCGTTCGTTCGCCAACGCGGCCTCCAGCGTCGCGAACCGCTGACGAATGACGTCGAAGCGTGCCTTGCCCGGCCCGAGCAGCTCCTGTTGGACCTGGAGCGGGTCTCCGGCCTGCGTCGACAGGACGGCCGGCAGGGCGGACGACGTGTTCCACGCCTGGCCGGCCGACTCGGCCCGGTGCACCAGGGCGAGCAGCTGGGGGTGGCCGAGGAGGTCGTCCGCGAGCCGGGCTGCGGCAGCCTGCCGATCGTGATCACCCGAGAGGTACGGTGCCAGGAAGGCGGGGTTGCGGCTGAGGATGTACCCGCGGATTCCCGTCTCCTCGTCGAGGTAGGCCACGAAGAGCTGGTCGGCGTCGAGGCTCGCCGGGTCGATCTGCGACAGCAGGACGCGCCGGGTGTCGGTCAGGTGGACGATGCCGATGGTAGCCACGGTGGCGACCGCGGCTACCAGGACGGTGCCCAGGACGAACAGGAGCCTGAGGCGACGTCGCAGGCTCATGGTGTGCAGACGGCCGGTGCCGACCGCGACCTGACGTGTCGCGTCGACCGCTCGGGTGGTGGCGGTCACGGTGCGTGCGCGGCACGGTTCGACAGGATGACGACGGCGACGTCGTCGGCCAGGGGCTCGCCGTTGGCGGCCTCGGCCGCGTCGACGAGCGCATCCGCCAGGCGCCGGAGCGAGCTCGTGGGCCCGGCGACCGCGGCCGCACGGGCGAGCCGGACCGTGTCGAAGCGCTCCGTGCCGTCGCTGTCGTGGCCCTCCACTACGCCGTCCGTGTAGACGACGAGCGTCCAGTCCTGGCCGAGGTCGATCTCGGTGGGAGGCCACGTCGGGTCATCGAAGACACCGAGCAGGGGCCCTCGGCGGTCGGGTGGTATCTCGAGGACGTCGTCGTGGCCGACGACCAGTGGACTCGGGTGTCCGGCCAGCCGCATCCGGAGGAACCGTGCAGTCGGGTCGAACTCGAGGTCGCACATCGTGGCGAAGGTCTCGTCGGACTCCCGCTCCGAGCGGAGGACGCGTTCCACGCCGTGGAGCGTCCGCTCGGGATCGGCACCGGAGAGGACGAGGGCACGCCACGCCACTCGTAGTGCCACGCCGAGTGCAGCCTCGTCGGCCCCATGGCCGCAGATGTCTCCGACCGTCACCCGCACCGTCCCGTCCTCGAGCTCGATGGCGTCGAAGAAGTCTCCTCCGAGCAGTGCGCGCCGACCGCCTGCCTCGTAGCGCACGGCCCAGTGGAAGTGGGGATTGCCGATGATGGGACGGGCGACCAGGCCCCGCTCCATGCGTGCGCTCTCGGCCCGGAGCAGCAGCGCCTCGCCCATCTGACGGGAGGACTCCTGGCTCTGCCGCCGGGCGATGGCATAGCGGATCGACCGGGCGAGCGTCTCGTGGTCGACCCTGCCCTTGATGAGGTAGTCCTGCGCCCCCAGGTACACGGCGTCCGCCCCGACGGCCCGGTCCATGAACCCGGTGAGCACGACCACCGCGGCAGCGGTCGGATGGGCAACGACGGCGCGAACGGTCTCGAGGCCGGACGCGTCGGGCAGCCCGAGGTCCACGAGCACGCAGTCGGCCCCGAGATCCAGCTCTGCCAGTCCGTCCGTCAGGTTCCGGCACCACGCCAGGTCGTAGCCGCCGCCTGCCAGCTCGAGGAGCTCACGCACCAGGAACGCATCGCCCGGATCGTCCTCGACGAGGATGATCCGCAGCGGGGCCACCGTTGGCACGCCGGGTGGGTCACCTATCCCCTCCGGCTCGTCCGGGTACTCTGACGAGCCGTCCCTGTGGGGATCGATGAGATCACTCATCGCCACCTCGCGCTGGCGATGCGCGGACTTCCACTCCTGGCCGCACTGGGCTCTCCCGGCCGGACGACGGGGCGCACCATGCACTGATGGTCGCACCCTCTGTGCCGCCGGACAAGTGCGCCTGGACCCTCGCCGACGCCGGAATCCGGCACCGGCGAGGGGTTATCACCTCTGATGGGCTCGCTGCTCGGCCTCGTGTGCCGATGCCTCGGCGCGTGATGGGTCGGCTTCTGCCTCCTTCTCGGCCACGTCCCGCTCGGCGGCGGCCTTCTCCTGCTGGGCCCGGCCCTCGTGGCGCAGGTCGTCATCGCAACGCAGGGCACCCGCCGCCTCTCCTGCCTTACCCTTCAGCTCCTCGACGACCCCCGATGCGGCGGCGCCTGGCCCGGTCTCCTTGTCCATGATGATGCTCCCTTCGTAGGACGGAATATGGCGTCGATCGACGCGTGTGATCCAGGGCTCGCTGATCGGAGGGATCCCCTGTCACCAGCGGTAGAAGCGCCTGCTCCCCGCGTTCTCGCCTCTGCCTATGGCGAACCCGATGATCCACAGCACCAGGAGCACGGCTGCCAGGACCCACAGGACGTGGAGTGTGAAGCCGAGGCCGGCGACGATGAGGACGACCAGCAGCGCGACGAGGAGGATCATGGGGATTCCTTCCGTTCGTGGTACGGGACCCGGGTGGGACTGACGTGACGACACTTCCCGCACCGGGCACTGACAAACCTCTGTGGAGCGACCGATCCGCACGTCAGCGGGCCGGGTGACCGGGGTCGAACGACGGAGCGCTGCCGTACGTCAGTAGACGCTGATCCGGGCCCGGTGCCGCGTCGATGGGTGACGTGTACAGCGTCTGGTGGTCGCCGACGTCGAAGCGGTCGAGGATGTGCACGGCCATCCACGCCGCACGGTCGTCGAGTACCGGGACGCCGCCGGGTCCCGGGCGCCACGCCGTGTCGGCGAACTTGTCGACGGTGTCCCTGCTGAGTTCACCGAACAACGACGCGGTGTCGACCTGATCCTCGCCCAACAGGTGGAGGCAGAGCACCGAGGCTCGCCGGGCGACATCGAACGTGTGATTGACACGGGACAGGCAGACGAGGAACCGCAGGGGATCGATGCTGCACTAAGTCGTGAAGCCGACTAGGCAACCGCTGCGATCGCCGTCCGGTGTCGCGGTCGTCACCACGACCAACGGGCAATCGGTGCGACCACTGAAGTGGGCCGTGGCATCGGAGTCAGGACGTGTGGGCAGAGGTGGGGGTGGCCCACACGACGGGACAGTGCCATGTCCTGGTCCTACCCTCAGCAGGCGTGAACCATGCGCGGTGGTCCGCCGTGTGTGGTGGTCCGTGTGGTGCCGGAGTGTGTGCGACGCCGAACGGGGTAGAACCGGACAGCTGCGGCATCGCGCCGCAACGACGGGAGGCTCCGGTGGAAGAAGAGGTCGATGTGGTGGTGATCGGGATGGGCCCGGCCGGTGAGGAGGTTGCGGGCCGACTTGCCGCAGCCGGACTCGACGTGGTCGGCGTCGAGCAGGAACTGCTCGGCGGGGAGTGTCCGTACTGGGGCTGCGTGCCCACCAAATTGATGGTGCGTGCGTCCGACGCGCTGGCCGAGGCGGGCCGTTCGGTCGCACTGGCCGGCACCATTACCACGGGTTCCCGATGGGATCCGGTGGTCGAGCGGATCGTCGACGCCACGGACGGATGGGACGACGCCCAGGCCGTGAAGCGCTTCGGGCTCCAGGGCGGGAGGCTCCGGCGGGGTCGTGGCCGGTTGGTCGGACCATCCGGTGTCGATGTCGACGGTGTCGTCCTCCGTGCCCGGCGCGCCGTGGTCGTGGCCACCGGCGCACGGCCGGTCATCCCTGACGTGCCCGGCCTGGAGGGCACACCGTTCTGGACCAATCGGGACGCGGTTGCGGCCCGGCGAGTGCCCGACTCCCTGGTAGTGCTCGGAGGGGGTGCCGTCGGGGTCGAGCTGGCCCAGGTCTTCCGGCGGTTCGGCGCCATCGTCTCGGTAGTGGACCCGGCGCCCCGGCTGCTCGGAGGTGAGGAGCCGGAGGCGGGCGACCTGTTGGCTCAGACCTTCGCCGACGAGGGCATCGACGTGCGGACGTCCACCGAGGTCACTTCCGCCTACCACGACGGCGACCGGTTCACCCTCCTCGTGTCCGGTGCGGAGGCGATCTCTGCCGACCACCTGCTCGTTGCCACCGGGCGCCGACCGGACCTGCGCTCGCTCGGAGTCGCGTCCCTCGGCTTGGACGACTCGGCTGCCCAGGTCACGGTCGACCACCGCCAGCGCGTGCAGGGAGCCGATGGCGTGTGGGCGGTCGGCGACGTGACCGGTCGCGGTGCGTACACCCATGTCGCCATGGCTCAGGCCGATGTCGCGGTGCGGGACATCCTGGGCGAGGACGTCGGAACCGGTGTCACCCGCACCGTGCCACGGGTGACGTTCACCGACCCCGAGATCGGCGCGGTCGGGATGACCGAACGGGAGGCGCGCGCCGAGTTCGGACACGTGCGTGTGGGTTCGACGGACCTGGCGGACGAAGCGCGTGGCTGGATCCACGGACCTGGTGGCCGTGGTCTCGTCAAGGTGGTGGAGGATACCGGGCGAGGGGTGCTGGTCGGAGCGACGTCGATCGGCCCCAGTGGTGGAGAGGTGCTGGGTCTCCTCACCCTCGCCGTCCACGCCGAGGTGCCGGTCGACCGGCTCCGCGACATGGTCTACGCCTACCCGACCTTCCATCGCGCCGTAGGAGCCGCCGTACGTGACCTGGCGAGCGCGTGAGGCCGGTGCTCGGGTCGCCGGGGCCGCTGCTGCGATGTTTCGCCCACTCGCTCGCGGGCAGTGACGCGGAGCGACCATCAGCCAGAGCCGAGCGAAAGGAGCGGTCCCATGGGGACAGGACTCGTAGCGAGCATCCTCGCCTTTGCGGTGGGAGCCGACCTCGACTTCGCTCTGACCGCCAACAGTGACCAGCACGGGTTCGACCTCCGGACGGTCGGCGTCATCCTGATGGTCGTCGGCGCAGTGGGTGCCGTCCTGTCGATCATCGGGTTCATCGCCGGCGGAGGTGTCTTCCGGCGGCACCGCACCGTCGTGGATGACGGGCAGGGCACCGTCGTGCGTCGCGGCGACACCTACCTCTGACCGGCCCCTCCCCCTCACCCCTCCGCCACCCAGCGCGGGAGGGGCCGGTCGCTACACCGGCCGGCGGCGCCCAGTGCGCCGTCGGCCGGGCCCGGTATGGGCACCTCTCCGGAGAACGATCCGGCTGTCCGGGCACGACCGGAGCATTCCGACCGCCACCGAACGAGCGAACGTATGACACCAGTCGACCGTGGTCACGTTCGTCATGGTGTTCATCATCCAGTCCACCCAGAACCGGGAGAGCCGTGCCATGTAGACCAAGCTGGATGCCCTGCTCATCGCCAACGAGCACCTCGACGAGAAGCATCTCCTCGGGCTCGAGCAGCACCCGAACTCCACGATCAAGGCCGTGCAGACCGAAGTGCACGGCACCGGACCGGCCGATGTCGAGGTCGACGCGTACGGCGCTATGGCACCGACCGATCGGTCCCGGACCTGAGCTCGGCCAGCACCTGGCCCGCCAGCTCGGCCGGCACGCCCAGGTTCGCCACGAGCTGCTCCTCGGAAAGCCCTTCGGCGAGCGCCAGGGCGATGAGCGAGCTCCGCAGGCGGAAGCGCGCCATGTCGAACGATTCCAGCGCCGAGTTCATCTTCAGGAACCGTGCTGCCGTGCTGATCGTGGCAATGGTGTCGACGAGGCTGGCGCCGTCCTCGAGGGCGGCCCTGCCCTCGGCCACCGCCTCGGCGTTGGCCGCCAGGACCGCGCCGAGTCCCTCGGCGGCGGCCGACCAGCTGTCGATGTCCGCCAGGAGCTCCGCTCGTCGCCGATCCATCGTCCGAGCATATGGGCAGGTTCCGCCGTGTCGACGAGGAGCCACCGACGAGGCGGTGGCACGGCCGGCTCCGGCACGGCCGCGTGCCGTCAGTCGACGGGACCTCAGCCGACGAGGGTCTCGACGTTCTTGTCGTCCACGTGGACCACGCGCGGTCGGTGGTCCGCCAGTTCGTCCGCCTCGAGGTCGGCATAGGTGAGAATGATGACGATGTCCCCGACGTGCACCAGGCGGGCGGCGGCCCCGTTCAGGCAGATCTCACCGGGGGCGCCGACGATGGCGTAGGTCTCGAACCGGGCACCGTTGTTGACGTCCAGCACCGTGACCTGCTCGTGCTCGAGGATGTCGGCGGCGGCCAAGAGCACCGGGTCGATGCTGACCGAACCGATGTAATTGAGGTCGGCCGCCGTCACGGTGGCCCGGTGGATCTTTGACTTGAGCATCCTGCGCCGCATGCGCTCAAGGCTACCGGTCCCTCCGACGCAGCTGTGCCGGCACGTCGTCCTGTCTCCCGAATGGCTGCTCAATCGGTTGGTAACTGTGCAAGTCGCGCATGCACGTTCGTTCGGTACCTGGCGCGCCGGCCAGTTGCTGGATGTTGTCGAACGGACGGCATCCATCGCCACACCTGCACCGAAGACAGGTTGATGACACACGCCACCGGCAGCCCGATGGACCACCGCACGCCACCGGCAGCCACCGATCGTCGGTCGATCCGACGCCGACCAGTCGTGGCCGGTGCGGTGGTGAACACGGTCGTGTCGTCGACGGGTGGATTCCTCGACTTCGTGCTCGGTCAGTGCCTGGTGCCCAACGCGTTCAACCCGCTCGCCGGTGCCCGACCGGTGTCCGGCACCACCGGGCCCGCCGGAGGAGCGCCCCCAAAGGACATTCGCCCCTACCCGCTTCCGTCGGAGTGCCGCACCATGGGAGTCACGGACGAGGAGTGAGGGGAGAGGTGACATGGGTGACCGCGGCAGTGTCCCAATCACCGTCGTGGGCCGCACGACGGCCCGTGAGATCGGCGATCGGGCCGAGGTGGAGTGGGAGTTGGACGCGACGCCCGACCTCGAGTGGACCGAGGTGTTCCAGTTCGCCGAGGTCAAGCGGCGCGAGGGTCCCGTGGACTGGACCGAGGGCGGTGGCCCCGATGTGGTGGGCCGCTCCGTGCGGTGGTTCGTACCCTCGGCGAGCCTGGACGACGCAGACACCGAGGTGTCCCGACGCCTCGAGATCGCCAATGAGCGGTGTACGGGCCCGGATGGGACCGGCGCCCGATGACGGCGCCGCAGCGGTTCGCGGACAGGGCCGATGCCGGCTGGCGGCTGGCCGAGGTGCTCGAGTCCTACCGTGGCCGGGACCCGGTGGTCCTCGGTCTGCCACGCGGCGGCGTGCCCGTGGCCTACCAGGTCGCTTCTGCGCTCAACGCCCCACTGGACGTCATCGTGGTCCGCAAGCTCGGCGTCCCCTTCCAACCCGAGGTGGCGATGGGCGCCATCGGCGAAGACGGCGTGCGCATCGTCGATCAGGGCATGCTGACCAGGGCAGGTGTGTCGGAGTCCGAACTGGCCGAGGTCGAACGGCGCGAGCAGGAGGTACTCGCCGCCCGGGTGAGCCGGTACCGGCGAGGCCGGGCGCGGGTGGACCTCCATGGGCGCACGGCCATCGTGGTGGACGACGGGGTCGCCACCGGGTCGACGGCCCGGGTGGCCTGCCGGATCGCCCGCCTGCTCGGCGCTGCAGAGGTGGTGCTGGCCGTACCGGTGGGCCCGCCCGGGACGCTCCGCCAGGTGCCTGAGGCCGATGCCGTGGTGGCTGTGGAGGAGCCGGTCGACTTTCGGGCCGTGGGCTCCCACTATGTCGACTTCTCGCCCACGAGCGACGACGACGTGGTGGTGCTGCTGGACAGGGCGTCGCGGCAGCTCCTGGGCGACAATCGACAGGCGGAGTCCGTCGATTGTGACATTGACGTCGAGTTCGGCGTCGACGGGGTGGAGCTGCAGGGTCACCTGCACCTCCCGGAACCGTCCCCTGCCGTGGTCGTGTTCGCCCATGGCAGCGGCAGCAGCAGGCACAGCCCCCGCAATCGGCTCGTGGCCGACGTGCTGTACGACGCCGGCATCGGCACGTTCCTCCTCGACCTCCTCACCCCGGCGGAGGAGCACGACCGGCGCTTCGTGTTCGACGTCGATCTCCTGGCCCAGCGCCTGTCGGCAGCCACCGACTGGGTCCTCGAGCGTCACGAGGTGCGGGAGGCACGGGTGGGCTATTTCGGTGCCAGCACGGGGGCCGCCGCCGCACTCGTCGCTGCAGCCGAGCGACCCGGAGTGGTGTCCGCCTTGGTCGCACGGGGTGGCCGGCCCGACCTGGCCTTGGCGCGACTCCACCTGGTCACCGCGCCGACCCTGCTCATCGTGGGGAGTGAGGACGTGGCCGTGCTGGGCCTCAACCGCACGGCGCTCGACGCCCTCGGGGGCCCGGCCCGCCTGGTCGTCGTCGACGGTGCCAGCCACCTCTTCGAGGAGCCGGGGACACTGGGTGAAGCGGCTCTGCTCGCCCGCGACTGGTTCTCGCAGTACCTGCTCGGCGATAGCGTCCCGGCGTGACGATCGCCTCGGCGCGGGGGCCGGCGCCCGAGGAGGTCCTCACCGAGATCCGCTCCCGCGCCCGCCCGTTGCGGACGGCGGCCGACCTCGACAGCCTGGTGGCGCGTGTGGCAGGTGATCGCTTCGTCTGCATCGGCGAGGCGTCGCACGGCACCCACGAGTTCTACGAGTGGCGGTGCGTCCTGAGTCGGCGTCTGATCGAGGAGCACGGGTTCACCTGGATCGGCGTCGAAGGTGACTGGCCGGACTGCTGGCGTCTCAATCGCTGGGTCCGGGGACTCGACGACACCGAGACCGCGGCGCGGCGCGTCCTCGGCGGATTCGAACGGTGGCCGACGTGGATGTGGGCCAACGAGGAAGTCGCCGAGTTCCTCACCTGGCTGCGGGAGTGGAACCTGTCCCGTCCCGAGGCCGAACGGGTGGGCTTCTACGGACTGGACGTCTATTCGCTGTGGGACTCGTTGCGCGAGATCATCGGCTGGCTCGAACAGCACGCCCCCGGATCGGTGGAGGCCGCTCGCCAGGCATGGCAGTGCTTCGTCCCCTACCAGGAGGATCCCCACCGCTACGCCCGGAGCACCCGGCTGGTCCCGCAGTCGTGCGAACCGGACGTCGTGGCCCTGTTGACTGAGGTCCGACGGCGTGCGGGCACCCGATCCGCCGATGACGAGGGAGCCTTCGACGCCTGGCAGAACGCCGAGGTGGCGGTCGATGCGGAGCGGTACTACCGGATCATGGTGCAGGGTGACCGCGAGTCGTGGAACGTGCGGGACCACCACATGGTCGACACGGTGGAACGCCTCGCCCATCATCTGGGCACCGGCTCGAAGGGGTTGGTGTGGGCCCACAACACCCACGTGGGCGATGCCCGGGCCACCGACATGGCCCGCGCCGGCCTGGTGAACGTCGGACAGCTCCTGCGCGAACGGTTCGGCCACGACGTGGTCTCGCTGATCGGGATCGCCTGCCACCGGGGCTCGGTGATCGCCGCGCCCGCCTGGGGTGAGCCCGAGGCCGTCCTCGAGGTGCCCGTCGCCCGGGTGGGGAGCCACGAGGACCTGCTGCATGCCGCGCTGGGTGGGCCGGCCGTCCTGGAGTTCGGCGGCGACGCGAGCGGGCCGTGGTCGTCGTCCTGGCTCGGGCACCGGGCGATCGGTGTCGTCTACGACCCGCGCCGCGAGGCGGGCAACTACGTGCCGACCCGCATCGGAGAGCGGTACGACGCCCTGCTGTGGCTGGAGGCGACTAGTGCGCTGCGCCCGCTCCACCACGAGGGACCGCCGACCGAGTCCGAATTCGAGACCGAGCCCACCGGATTCTGACGGGCGCAGAGCCGGGGGGTCTGCGGTCCCGATCGACGGTCAGTGGACGACGGCGAGGACTGCGTGTGTCGGCTGCGACGCCGAGCTGTCTCCCACGGCGATCGAGTAGGAGCCGGGAACGGTGGTCCAGCCGGTCGACTGGAAACTCTCCAGTTGAGAGTGCGGCACCGTGAGTGTGACGGTCTGGGCGGTGCCCGGAGCGAGCGTGACCGGGGCGAATGCCGCCAGCTGGCCGGGAGGCTCGTCGGCCGGCTTGGGGAAGGTCAGGTAGGCCTGGGCGACATCGGTCCCTGCACGGTGGCCCGTGTTGGCCACGCGCACGGTCAACGCGTAGCCGTCGGCCACTGGTGCCACCCGCAGATGGCTGAACGAGAACGTCGTGTAGGACAACCCGAAGCCGAAGGGGAACAGCGGCTTCGTGCCGGTCGCATGGTCGTACCGGTACCCGACGTCAAGGCCCTCGGACAGCGTGGAGGTCAGCCCGATGCCGGGCCACTGGCTCACCTTCGACACGGCGGACTTCGCCAGTGAGGTCGGAAAGGTGACGGGCAGGTGCCCGGAGGGATCGACCGCCCCGGTCAGCACGGCGGCGATGGCCGTGCCGTCCTCCTCCCCCGGGTACCAGTCCTCGACCACGGCCTGGACCTTGTCGAGCCATGGCATGACCACCGGCCCGTCGGTGTTGAGGACGACGACGGTGTGCGGGTTGGCCGCCGCCACGGCGGAGATCAACGCGTTCTGGTCACCCGGCAGCAGCAGGTTGGGCCGGTCGAATGTCTCAGCGGTGTAGTCGGCGGCGAAGACGACGGCCACCGACGACCGCTTGGCCAGTGCGACGGCCCGGTCGACGGCGCCGCCGACATACGCCATGCCGAGGTCGATGATGCTCGGGACGGCGAGGGTGGTGGCGTCCGGCACCGGCGTCCACCGCAGCGCCAGCTGGTAGGGGTGCCCGGCACGAAGGCGGATCGATCCCGACCACGTTCCGGTGTCGTGGATCACCAGGTCCGTGACCGCCGGGTGTCCGTCCAGCGTGAGCGCTGCCGCCCCCGTTCCGGCCACCGAGAACGTGTACAGCCCGGAGCGCGGCACCGTCAGGTGGCCGGTCCAGGACGCCGTCGTGGCCGTCCATCCCGATGGCAGCTGGATCCTCGTCGCGCCGCCCGCCGTCGGGTCGAGGTCGGCCAGTGCGCCTCGGGCGTCCCGGTCGGACGGGAGTCGTCTCGGGCGCTCGGCCGGAGGGTTGGTGCGCACCTTGTCGCGGTCGGAGCCCGGGACGATCGGCTGCGGCAGGACGGTGGCTGCGGCGACCGGATCGACCGTGCTGATCGACTGTCCGGGACCTGCGGCCGGGCCCACGGTCAGGAGGAGTCCGTGACCCGTACCCGAGGGGGGGGTCAGGTAGGAGGTGGGCACCGATGGGAGATGACGGGTGGTGGAGCCACCTTCTGCGTAGGCCACCGTTGCCTTGCCGGCCAGGGCGGTGGTCAGGCCCTCCAGGGGAGTCGAGGTGAACGGTGGCACCACGTGCGACGAGCCGAAACCCTGGGTGACCGGGCGGGTGGAAGCGTCCGCGCCGATGACCGCCACCGAGTTCAGGCGCTTGCCCGACAGTGGCAGCGCGTTCGAGGCGTTCTTCAGGAGCACGGCCGATCGCTCCGCCGTGGTCAGCGCGAACTCGGTGTGCACGGCCGAGTCGACCGGGGTCCCGGGGGCGCCCGTCGCCGGTCGGCCGATCACGCCGAAGGCGAACATCTCTGTCAGGACCCGCGTCAGGTCGTCGTCGATCGAGTCCATCGTGAGCTTCCCGGTCGCCACGGCGTCGGACAGCACGTCGGACACCCCCGGCTTCAGCAGCTGCACGCCGGATCCCATGGCCACCGGCTCGTCATGGACGGCACCGAGGTCGGACCGCACGAATCCGGCGAATCCCCACTCCTGGAGGACGAGTCCGAGCGCAGGGTCCTGGCACTGGAACGTGCCGTCGAGGCGGGGGTAGGCGCACATGAGCGTGGCCACGTGGGCACCGGTCACCGCCGCCTTGAAGGGAGGGAGGTAGATCTCCTGCAGTGCACGGTCGGGCACCTGTTCGTCGAGCGCACCGCGGTTGGTCTCCTGGGTGTAGACGGCAAGGTGCTTGGCGTCGGCCATCACGCCTCGGGCCTGCAGCCCCTCGATGTCGGCCGAGCCCAGCACCGAGGTGAGGAGCGGGTCCTCACCGTAAGACTCGTCGGCCCGGCCGCTCGTCGGCACCAGGTCGATGTTGAGGTTGGGCCCCTGGCTGACGTCGATTCCCTGCCCGGCGGCTTCGGAGCCGATCAGGTCGCCGTACTGGAGGGCGACCGACGGGTCGAATGTGGCGCCGACGGCCAACGGTACCGGTAGCTGGGTCACGCCGGTGTCGCCGAAGGCCAGGCCCCAGGGGCCGTCGGACAGGGTGAGGGACGGGATGCAGAGGCGGGCCACCCCGTGGTTCACGTTCTCGTAGTCGCCCGACGTGGTGAGGATGAGCTCACCCAGCTTCTCGGCCAGGGTCATCCTGGAGATGACCAGGGTGGCCAGCGTGGCGGGCGGGTCGCCCGCGGCCATGGCCTGGGCCAGCCACGGGCAGTCCGTCACGGGCATCGGTGGAGTCGGCAGGCCGGTGGCGGCGCCGGCCGCGGGCCGCGTCGACGGCGGGACCGGGACGGTGGCCGTGGCGGCACCGGCAGCCGTCGGCACGGTGGCGCAGGCGAGGGCCCCGATCACCGCGGCGGCCGTCACCAGGGTGGCGAGCCCGGTCCCGGCCGTCCCCCGCAGCCCGGGTCGCCCTGACCTCCACCGGTCACGGCGCGCGGGACCGTGGTCCGGCCCACGATGGGCCGCCCGGAGGCGCGCTGCACGACCGGCAGGAGGGCTCGACACGGCACGATCGTACGGGGCGGTCGCACCGCAGCGTGGGCACCTGCCGCCCGCGGCCCGAACGGCGCCCCCGGGTGCCATCATGGAGCTACGCACGTCGGGGTCCGTGCTTCACGGATTCCTCATCCGGCCCCCACGGTTCCCTCACTTCCGACTGGCACGGTGCAGGTGACAGGAACGGCAGGCCGTACCGCTGCCCCGACCAGAATTCAAGGAGTACCAATGCTCAAGAAGCTCATCGCCCCCGTCGCCATCGGTGGGGCGCTGCTCGGCAGCCTCGCCATGGGCGGTGTCGCCACCGCTGCCACACCGGCCACCCCCACGTCCGCCCACGTCCGCGAACACAGGGCCCACCAATGGCTGAGGGCGTACCGCAAGGGCCTCCGGGCCGAGGGGCTCGCCATCAGCGCCTCCACCATCGGCATCACCCCGCAGACGCTCAAGGCAGACCTCAAGTCGGGCAAGTCGATCGCCCAGGTGGCGGCAGTCAACGGCTCCGGTGCCGCCGCCGTCGAGTCGGCCCTGACGACTGCGGCCGACAACGCAGTCAACCAGGCCGAGACGGCCGGCACGCTGACTGCGCCGCAGGCCTCCAAGGTCGAGGCAAGGCTGCCGACACGTATCGACAAGCTCGTCAATCACGTCTTCTGATCGTCGATCTGCCGGCGGCCCGCCGGCAGATGCTCACGAGTGACCGGCCGCAGGCCGTGGGTGGGACCTCCCGCCCGCGGCCTGTCGTCGTTCCCGGGTCCGCAACGGGTCGGTGGGCGCGTTTCGCGTGGGAGGCCCTAGCCGGTGCCGTCGCCGACGAGGCACCAGCCGTGGACGTGGCGACGGGCGTCCGTGCAGGACACCACCTCCCACGCCTCCGGCGTCCACACGAAGACGGCGGCCTGCCCGAATCTCCGGCCGAGGGCGATGCCCTCCGCCTCCGTCATCCCGGTGACGGCCACGCCGTCCTCGTGGTGGAGTACCTCGGGATCGCGACCCGTGGCGGGCCAGTGCCGGAGCCCGCGCCGGTCGAGGTCGGCCACCAGTGCCTCGTTGGCTGCCCGGTTGATCTCCTCGGGACGCACTTCGCTGTCGGGGTTCCACGCCGTCACGACGACCACCGGGGCATCCAGGCCGTCGGGCCAGATCCCGGCGGTCCCGGGCCGGTCGGGCACCAGGCGCATCAGCGGGTGCCCCGGCGGCGCGAGGTCGACGACGGCCCGGTCGTAGGACGACCACTGCTCGTCAGTGGCCACGACGGACCTCCGGCACCGTGCCCGCCGATCGTCCGGTGTGGGCCGTGCGCCTCAGCGGAAGGTGGCGGACACCGGCAGGTGCTTGACCCCACCCACGAAGTTGGCCTGCGCCCACTCCGGCAGGCCGGCGACCTCGACGGTGTCCACTGCTGCGAGCAGCTTCGGGAGGATCGTGCGCAGCTCCCGTCGGGCGAACGTCGAGCCCAGGCAGAAGTGCTCACCGCCGCCGAACGCGATCATGCGGTTGGCGTTGGGTCGTGCCACGTCGAAGGTCATCGGGTCGTCGAACATCCGCTCGTCCCGGTTGGCCGACGGGTAGGAGAGCAGCAGCCGGTCGCCCTCGGGCACCTCGACTCCGGACAGCGTCGCCGGCCGGGTCAGGTAGCGCAGGAAGTGACGCACCGGAGAGGTCCACCGGATCATCTCGTCGACGGCGTTGTTGACGAGTTCGGGCCGTGCCTGCAGGAGGGCGACCTGGTCGGGGTGTCGCAGCAGGGCTTCGAGCCCGCCGGACAGGGCGAACGACGTGGTGTCGTGGCCGGCGGTGGCGACGATCGTGTAGTACCAGAGGCGCGCATTACTGTCCATGGGGCAGCCGTTGACCTCGCTGGTGGCGATCACCGTCGCCAGGTCGTCAGTGGGGTGGGCCCTGCGGTCCTCGGTCAGCTCGTCGAAGTACGCATCGAACTGGGCGATGGTGTCGGTCAGTAGCGCCATCGGGTCGCTCAGGTCGCCCAGATACTCGGGGTCGGCCGCCCCGAAGATGCCCTGGGTCAGTTTGAGCATCGTCGGCTCGTCCTCCTGGGGGATGCCGAAGATGCCCATGATCACCCGCAGCGTGTACGGCACGGCGATGTCCTGGGCGAAGTCGCAGGTGCCGTCCATCTGGCGGAACTGCTCGACGAATTCGTCGGCGATCGCGTCGATGGCCACCTGCCGCTTGGCCACCGCGCGGGGGCGGAACCAGTCGTTGGCGACGTTGCGGTGGTCGCGGTGCTCGTCGCCGTCCATGTGGATGAGGGTCTCGCCCTCGATCCCGATCGACTTCAGGAACTCGAACTGGGCATCGGGGCCGAGTACCGAGTTCCGAGTGTTGAGGAAGTGCTCGTTGTCGCGCGACACCGCGAACACGTCTTCGTGACGGGTCACGGCCCAGAACGGGGTGTAGCCGTCGATCTCGACCCGCAGCACGGGCGCGTCGTCCCGCAGTTCGGCGGCGGCCGCGTGCCAGGCCTCCTGGTCGGCGTAGAGGATGGGGTCGATGAAGATCGTGCCCCGGGTGTCCGGCTCGCTCATTGGTGCTCCCGACTGGTGTGCTGGTGGTCTGTCGTCGACGCCGGGCGTCCGGCGTGCAGGCACGATGCTAGCCAGCGGCCGGAGGCATCAGGTGGGCCGGAGCCGTCATCGTGGGTGATCTCCGCCGCGCCGGTCCGACAGGACTGCAATCATGAGCCGATGAAGCTCGTCCCCACCCGTCGGACGGACTATGCCATCCGGGCCCTGGTGTTCATCGAGAACGCCGACACCTCGCCGGTGAAGGCCAACACCATCGGCGATGCCATGGGAATCCCTACCGGCTTCCTGCAACAGGTCCTCCGCGAGCTCCTCGGTGCGGGCCTCGTCACCTCGCGGCCGGGACCGGCCGGTGGCTTCACCCTGGCCCGGCCCGCCGACCAGATCACCGTGCTCCAGATCGTCGAGGCCATGGAGGGGCCGCTGCGGACGTCGGAGTGCGCGCTGCGGGGCGGACCGTGCCACTGGGACGACGTCTGCGCGCTCCACCGTGTGTGGTCGGCGGCCAGGAACGCTCTCTGCGAACAGCTCGACGACGCCACACTGGCCCAGGTGGCGTCGGACGACCGGGCACTCGCAGCCGGCGAACTCGCCATCCCGGTCGACTCCCACCGCCGGCCGGCCAGCGGCTGACCCGGCGGTTACACCTGCTCCGGGGTGTACTCCACCGGCATGGTCTCGATGGCATGGACGAGAGCGTGCTCGACATAGGTGGGCACCAAGCCGGGTGCCACGTGCATGTCCGGGAACCGACGGACGAGCTCTTCGAACAGCACCCGGATCTCGAGACGGGCCAGGTTGATCCCCATGCAGACGTGGGGCCCGACACCGAAGGCGATCTGGGGGTTGGGGCTCCGGGTGACGTCGAACTCGTCGGGGCGGTCGAAGACGTCCTCGTCCCGGTTGGCCGACTGGTACAGGAGAAGGAGCTTGTCCCCCTCGGCGATGTGCTGACCGTGCAGCTCCGTGTCCTGGGTGGCGGTGCGCACGAAGCTGATGACGGGGCTGACGAAGCGTGCGACCTCGTCAGCCATGGTGGCGAAGTGCTCGGGGTGTGTCCGGAGCAGCTCCCACTGGTCGGGAAACTGCTCGAAGGCCCACATCCCGCCGCCGATGGCGTTCCGGGTCGTCTCGTTGCCCGCCACTAGCAGCACGACCAGGAACATGGTCAGCTCGTCCTCGGTCAACTCCTCGCTCGACTCGAGCACGCCGTCCTCGTCGGCTCCGACCAGGATCTTGATGATGTCGTCGGGGGAGTCGCGACCTGATCGCCGAGCCGCCCGGCGGTCCTCCACCATGTCCGCCACGTAGGTCACGTACTCGGTGAACGCGGCCGTGGCGTCGAGGATCATCGGGTCGTCGGGGTCGGTGCGGCCCTCACCGGCCATCATCCGGTCCGACCACTCGCCGAGTCGGAAGCGGTCATCGACGGGCAGTCCCATCAACTCGGCGATCACCACCAGCGGGATGGGCACGGCGATGTCCGTGATGAAGTCGCACGAGCCGGCGGCCGCGACCTGGTCGAGCACCTCGGTCACCACCTGGCGGACCCGCGTCTCCATGGCGCGGATCATCCGGGGGGAGAAGCCCTGGTTGAGCAGGCGACGCTGGCGGATGTGGCGGTCGCCGTCGAGCCCGATGATCGACAGGTCGATCGACTGCGTCGGTCGGACGCCCTGGCCAGAGCAGAACAGGTCGGCGTGGGTGGAGACGTAGGAGATGTCCTCGTGTTTGGTGAGCACCCACAGTCCGTGTGCCTCGTCCCACGACAGCGGTGCCGAGGCACGGAGCTGTGCGTAGCCCGGGTGCGGGTCGAGGTAGAAGCTGCGGTCCAGGACGTCGATCTCGCAGGCGGGCCGGGTCTGTGTCGGCATCGTCGTTCCCTCCAGTCGTGCGCGGCGCCTCCGGGGCGCCCGCTCCGGTACGGACAGTAGAACGTGTTCTCCTGAACGTCCAGTGCATTACGACACAATTGTCGCCCCATGAGGCTTCGTCCCAGCCTGGAGGGCTATTGCCCTACAAGAACACGTTCCAGTTTGTGACGTTCGGCCCTGTCATCGCGGGGTCCGGGTCCGTACCGTCGAACCAGCGACGAGTAACCCCAGGAGGACGCATGACGGACGACTTCCCCCGCATCATCTCGGTCGACGACCACGTGATCGAGCCACCCCACGTGTGGCAGACCTACCTACCGGAGCGCTTCCGCTCCGAGGGCCCCCGGGTGGTACGGTCGGGTGTCTCCCGGATGGGGAGTGTGGGCGGTGTGTACTCATGGGACGAGGACCCCGGTGGCACACCGTGCGACTTCTGGCTGTTCGAGGACCTCCGCTACCCGATGACCCGGGTCATGGCGGCCGCCGGCCTACCCCGCGAGGACGTCACGGTGTCGCCGGTCACGTTCGAGGAGATGCGCCCCGGTTGCTACGACCCTGCGGCCCGGCTGACGGACATGGACGCGGCGGGCATCGAGGCCTCGCTCAACTTCCCGACGTTCCCGCGATTTGCCGGTCAGGCGTTCTCCGAAGCGCACGACAAGGACCTGGGCCTCGCCTGCGTGCGGGCCTACAACGACTGGATGGTCGACGAGTGGTGTGCCGACCCCCGATTGGTGCCCATCACGCTGGTGCCCTTCTGGGACCCGCCCGCCGCCGCCACCGAGGTGCGGCGCAACGCGGCACGCGGCGTCCGGGCCATCGCCTTCAGCGAGATCCCGGCCTACCTGGGCTGGCCCTCGATCCACGACAAGGACCGCTACTGGGACCCCCTGTTCGCGGCGTGCGCCGAAACGGGGGTCGTCATCTGCATGCACATCGGCTCGGGGTCGCGGATGCCGTCCACGTCCGCCGACGCACCACCAGCGGTCCAGTCGACCGCGACGTTCACCAATTGCATGCTGTCGATGTGCGACTGGCTGTTCAGCGGCCTGCTCGAGCGTTACCCGACGCTCAAGATCGCCTACTCGGAGGGCCAGATCGGGTGGATCCCCTACATCCTCGAGCGGGCCGACCACGTGTGGGAGACCAACAGGGCGTGGGGCGGCGTGGCCGACCTGCTGCCGGACGCGCCGTCCACCTACTTCTCCCGTCAGATCTTCGGCTGCTTCTTCTCCGACCGGTTCGGCCTCGAGAACCTGGCCGACATCGGTGAGGACAACGTGATGTTCGAGTGCGACTACCCCCACTCCGACAGCACGTGGCCCGACACCCTCGACGTGGCGAAGGAGATGACCTTCGGACTCGACCCCGTCGTGGTGGAGAAGGTGATGCGGGGCAACGCGATCGAGCTCTTCGGTCTGCGCGACCGGCTGCCGGGGCTGGCGTCGGCCGCCGAGCCGGCGGGCGTCTGAGGGCCGGGCCGTGGGCGACCACTACCAGCTGCTGATCCGCAACGGGACGCTGATCGACGGGTCCGGCAATCCCCGCCGACGTGCCGACGTCGCGGCCCGTGACGGGAGGATCGCCGCAATCGGGCGCCTGGACGGGGCGACCGCTGATGTCGAGATCGACGCCGAGGGGCGCATCGTGGCTCCCGGCATCATCGACCCCCATACCCACTACGACCCCCAGATCACCTGGGACCCGTACGCCACGGCGTCCTGCTTCCACGGGGTGACGACCGTCCTGGCCGGCAACTGCGGGTTCTCGGTGGCCCCGACACTCCCGAGCGACCGGTCCTTCTTCGCCGGTCTGTTCGCCAAGGTCGAGGGCATGGCGCCCGCCGCGCTGGACGGCATCGCCTGGGAGTTCGAGACGTTCCCCGAGTACCTGGACAGCCGGGCCGGGCGCCTCGGCGTCAACCTCGCCTGCTACGTGGGTCACTGCAACCTCCGGCGGTGGGTGATGGGGCCCGAGGGCTCGGCGCGGGCCGCGACCCCGTCCGAAGTGGTGGAGATGGGACGACTCCTGGCGGAGGCCATGGCAGCCGGTGCAGCCGGGTTCTCGTCCACCCACGCCTCGACGCACAACGACGGCGACAACCACCCGGTGCCGAGCCGGTTCGCCGAGCCCGACGAACTCCTGGCCCTGGCCGACGAGCTGGGCCGTGTGAACCGCGGCACCATCACCTACCTGCCCCGCAGCGCCGTGGGCGGGCTCGACCGGGTCGACATGGACCTCCTGATCGAGCTCGGTCGGGTGAGCCGGCTGCCGGTCATCATCCAGGGCCTGGGCGGGCGCAACAAGGTCGATGCGCCGGGCGCCGGATGGGACGTGGCGCTCGAGTTCCTCGAGCGGGCCCGGTCGGCCGGCTCGGCGGTGTACTCGCTCCTGCTGGCCCGACCCTTCGACCGGCCCTTCTCCCTCGATGTCGGCACGACGCTCTACGAGGGCGTCCCGGCATGGGACAAGGTCGTCGCCCCCGGCGTCCACGACCGGCGGGCGAAGCTCGATGAACCGGAGGTCCGGGACGCCATGCGGGACGCCGTGGAGCAGCCCAACCGGGACCCCGACCGGGGCTCCACGCTGCCCCCTCCCCACTGGGACGTCCTCTTCGTCGGCTCGGTGACCGTCCCCGAGCTGGACAGCTTCGTCGGTCGCTCCATCGCCGACATAGCCGCCGAGCTCGGCGTCGCCCCGGCCGACGCCATGATCGACCTCGCCCTGGCCGACGACCTGGCCACCCAGTTCCGCTGGGTCACGGAGACACCTGAGTGGATGGACGCCGTGCGCGAGGCGCAGCACAACCCGCACATGATCACCGGGACGTCCGACGGTGGGGCTCACCTGTCGCGGGACGACGGATCGGACTACAGCACGTACTTCCTGCGCCGATGGGTCCTGGACCTCGGGGAATGGACACTCGAGCAGGGGATCCGCCAGCTCACCTCCGTGCCGGCCGCGCTGCTCGGCTTCCGCGACCGGGGCCTCGTCCAGGACGGGCACTTCGCCGACCTGATGGTCTTCGATCCCGAGGAGCTGCGTCGCCCGGGACGCAAGGAGCTGGTGCACGACCTGCCCGGCGACTCCGCCCGCTTCCAGGCGTACCCGAACGGCATCCACGCCACCATCGTCAACGGCGTGCCCATCGTCCTCGACGGGAAGCTCACCGGCAACCTGCCCGGCCAGGTGGTGTCACCCGTATGAGGTGCACCGGGCAGCCCGGGTGGGGTGGGCCGAACGCAACCGACTGATCCGGACCGAACCGCACCGACGGACCGAGACCGCAGCACGAACCATCAGCACGAACGGACAGCACAATAGACAAGGAGCAACCATGGAATTCGGCATCTTCCTCCAGGGCTACCTGCCGGGGCCGAAAGCCCACGACACCGACGCCGAGCACATCGCCCTGACCCGGGAGATGGAACTCGCCCAGGCGGCCGACAGGCACGGCTTCAAATTCGTGTGGCTCACCGAGCACCACGGCCTGACCGAGTACTCCCACCTGTCGTGTAACGAGATCGACGCCGGCTACCTGGCGGCCTCCACCCGGCGCATCCACATCGGCGCCGGAATCTTCAACATCTCGCCCCGCGTGAACCATCCGGTCCGCACCGCCGAGAAGGTCGCGACCCTCGACCACCTGACCAACCGTCGGTTCGAGTTCGGGACCGGCCGGGGCGCGGGGAGCCACGAGATCGGCACCCTCAACATCCACGACAAGGAGTCGACCCGGGCCGACTACGACGACGTCATCTACGAGATCGTCCGCATGTGGGAGCAGAAGGACTACACGTACCACGGCACCCACTGGGACATGGACGTGCCCCACAACGTGCTGCCGAAGCCGTGGGGCCCGGGCCACCCGCCGTTCTGGCTCGCCGTCGGCTCACCTGCCACCTGGGAGAAGGCCGGCCGTCTCGGTCAGGGCGCACTGGGGTTCACCTTCTCGTCGGTCCACGACGTGGCCCCGTGGATCGAGGCCTACAAGAAGGGGATCTCGGAGTGCACCGATCCCGTCGGCGAGTTCGTCAACGACAACGTCATGATCACCACGGCGGTGCGCTGCTCGACCGATCGTGCGGTGGCACGCGAGCAGGCCACCCGGCCGGGCAATGGCTACCTTCCGTCCATGGTGTCGCTCTACCACGACACGATGCCGGGACCCGGGGGCTCCCGGTGGCCCAAGCCGCCCCGGCCGCCCCGTGAGGACCAGCTCGACGCACTCATCGACGGGGGCTACCTCCTGTGCGGCAGCCCCGAGGAGGTGTGCGAGCAGCTGCAGCCCTTCGTCGACTACGGGGCCAGCCAGGTCTGCTTCGGACTCCCCGGTGACGCCACGTCCTACGAGGAGGCACTGGCGACGATCGAGACGTTCGGGACCAAGGTGATCCCCGAGTTCGACAAGGACCCGGTGGTGTCGACGGACCACTACCGGGCGCTGGCGAAGCCGAAGTTCCCGACGTTCAACCGCGAGCCGCTGCACATCCCGACCCTCTACGACACCGTCGACTGACCGGGGGACCGTCCCGTGACGGGCCCGGTCAGTCGGTCACGAACACCGCGTGGAGCCCGTAGGGCACGGCCTCCGCCGTCCCGCCGGGCGCCCCTGAGGCGCAGCGACGCCGCCTCCGTGGTCGTGCAGACCGGTGCGCACCCAGCGGTTGCGGTACCACGAGGCCGTCCCCGCCCCGAGGCGCTCGCCGTGGACCATGCCGTCGCCCAGGAACCAGTAGGCGACACGCTCTACAGCGGGTTCGACCGTTGCGGACGTAGAGGCCGGCTCGTGCCGGCTGCTCAAGCTCGGCCCGCGGTGTGCCGATGACGTAGTTGAGGAACTTTGGACGAGGACACGGAGACACGATGGAGCAGCACCCCGAGGGCAGGCGGGGAGGACGGAGGACCCGGAGGACCCTGGCAGCTGCCACACTCCTGGTCGTCACACTCTCAGCGGGCCTGGTGGGGGCGTTCCCTTCCGTGGCGTCGGCGAGCGTGCCCGTCCCGGTGTTCACGGTCACGACCGCCAGCCCCACCGTCGCCGTCCCGGTCTCCTTCGACGGGTCGGCGTCGTACGACCCGAAGGCGCCCGACCACATCACGCTGTACGTCTGGTCCTTCGGCGACGGTTCCCACACCGCCACCGGGCCCACCCCGACCCACACCTACACGTCCGCCGGGACGTACTCGGTGACCCTCACGGTGACCGACGACGAGAACATCAGCGCCTCGGCCATCCGGGTGGTGACCGTCGCCCCGCTGTCGACGCCGACGGCACCCGGCTTCTTCCGATCGACCCCCCCGTTGTCGGCCTCGCCGGGCAAGGCCTACTCCTACGGGTTCGCGGCCACCGGCTTTCCGGACCCGACCTATGCGCTCATGGGCGCTCCCGCCTGGCTGACGGCGGTTGCTGACACCGGCATGGTCAGCGGCATCCCCACATCGGGCACGACCTCGTTCTCCTACTCGGTGGTGGCGACCGACGGTGTGAGCCCGTCAGCCACCGCCGGTCCCTTCCACGTGACGGTCAGCACCGTCTCGGGCGGCGGAGGGAGTGGTCACGGGTACTGGCTGGTCGGATCCGACGGCGGCATCTTCTCCTTCGGGTCCGCCGGCTTCTACGGCTCGACGGGCAGCTTCGTCCTGCAGCGGCCGGTGGTCGGGATCTCCCCCACGGGCAACCGCAAGGGCTACTGGCTGGTGGCCTCCGACGGGGGCATCTTCGCCTTCGGCGACGCCGGCTACTACGGCTCGCTGCCTGGACTCGGGTTCTCGCCCGCCGGGTCGTCGGGCCGGTACCCCCTGGACGCGCCGATCGTGGCCATGGTGCCGTCATCCGACGGCGCCGGCTACTTCATGATCGCCTCCGACGGTGGCATCTTCGCCTTCGGCGACGCCCGCTTCGCCGGGTCGTGCCCCGGCATCGGCGGCTGCGCCGGACCGGCGGTGGCCGTCATGCCCGACGCCACCGGCAACGGCTACTGGCTCGTCACGGCGACGGGCAACGTCTACGCCTTCGGTGACGCCCCCTACCTCGGTGCGCCACCACGCCAGTCGGCAAGCGTGACATCGGCGGTCCGCACCCCGGACGGCGGCGGCTACTGGGTCCTCTTCGCCGACGGCACTGTCGTCCCCTTCGGTGACGCCAGCGCCCACGGCGACCGCGCCGGCACTCTGGGCAGCGACACGGCGACGGCGATCGTCGCCACGTCGGACGGCGGCGGCTACTGGGTGGCCACGGCGTCGGGTGCGGTCGACCCGTTCGGCGACGCCCCGGAGGACGGCAGCATGGCCGGTTCCCACCTCAACGCACCGATCGTGGCCGCCTCGGGCTGGTAGTCCGGCCGTCCGGCCACTCCGTCAGTCGCGGCGGCGGGGCTCGGAGTGGTCCCAGTCGGCCAGCAGCGTGCGCAGCGCGGTCAGCAGGATGAGCGGTTGGTCGAGCATGGCATGGTGCCCCGCCTCGGGCAGCTCGATGACCGGGGTCACCCGGCCGAGCTCGTCGTACATGAACCGGCCGATGTCCCGGGTGACGAGGCCGTGCTCGGACCGCAGCAGGGCGAACCGGCACTGGACCTGTGACAGGTAGGGCAGCGCCACGCTGCGCATGCCTCCGCCGAACTGGGCGAAGACGTCACGGTCGAACTTCCACTGGTAGCCGCCCTCGGTGGGTCGCACCGAGTGGTGAGCGACATGGTCCATGACGTAGTCGAGGTAGTGGTCCTGGGCAGGAACGGTCCGGAAGTGGGCGAAGGCATCTTCGAGTGTCGGGTAGACCCGTGGGCGCCCGAAGGCCTCCTTCAGCCGGTAGGAGGCGATCTCGGGGTCGGGCTCGGTCACGGGCGAATCGCAGACGATGGCTCCGCTGACCCCGCTGCCGTGCCGGGCGGCGGTGCCGATGGTCACGAATCCGCCCATCGAGTGCCCGACCACGACCGGTGGCCCGGCGATGTCGCCCGCCCCGGACACGGCCATCACCTCGTCGGTCCACTGCTCGAGGGAGTACGACGCCCGGTGACCGCTGTCGCCGTGCCCGGACAGGTCGACGCAGACCACCCGGAACTCGTCGGCGAAGGTGGCGGCCACATGTGTCCACCAGTGCGCGTGCGCACCGCCGCCGTGGACGAAGACCAGGCCCCGGGTACCCGGTGTGCCGAAGGTGAGGGCATGGATCGTGCAGCCGTCGACGTCGACGGCCAGGTCCCCACGAGGGACGGCGAGCGCACGGGTGAACCACCCCGGCGCGTCGGGCAGGGCTCGGTAGGTCATCGGTCGTGCTCCTTGATGGCGTCGGTCACGTCGTGCTCGAGTGGGCGACCGGCGAGCCAGCGGTCGAGATTGGCGTCGAAGAGGTCCGCCTGGCGCCGGAGCCGGCCGAAGCCGCCCGCCGCGTTGTGGGGCGTGACACGGACCCGCGGGTGCGTCCAGAACGGATGGTCCGGGGGGAGTGGCTCGTGTTCGAACACGTCGAGCACGGCGACAGCGGGCGTGCCGGTGTCGAGGGCGACGAGCAGTGCGGCCTCGTCGACGAGGGATCCCCGGCCGACGTTGACCAGTACGCTGTCCGGCTTCATCGCGGCCAGGAACCCGGCGTCGACGAGCCGTCGGGACCCCGCGGTGGCGGGCGCGCTCAGCACCACGACGTCCGCGTCGCCGATCACCTCGCCGAGGCGGTCCGGGGTGACCATCAGATCGGCCGGGTCGTCGGGGGCCGGTGTGCGGCGGCACCCGACGACCCGTGCGCCCAGCGCACGCGCACGAACGGCCACCGCACCGCCGATGTGGCCGAGTCCCACCACCAGCCAGGTCGTGCCCGCCACCTCGCGCCAGTCGTGGATGTGCCACTCGAAGACGTCGGCCTGGCGACGCCACTCGGCAGCCCCCTGGAACTCGTCGAGCACGGCCCGCAGTACGAACTCGGCGATCGGCAGGCTGTTGACGTGGGCGTTGCAGACCCGGACGCCGTGGTCGACCATGAGGCGGAACGGCGCACTGTCGTAGCCGGCGGCCGGCGACTGGAACCACCGGAGCGACGGGCAGTCGACCAGGAAGCGGAAGAAGGCGAGGACCGGGGCGCCCTCGCGGAACAGGTCGGACGTGCCCCAGGCCACCTCGGGCCGTGCCTCGGGCCAGGGCACGCCGGACCCGTCCGGTCCGGTCAGGCTGCCGTCGTCCTCCATGACGAGCCACTCGACGCCGGGCCGTGCCAGTTCGTCGGCGTAGGAGTCGTGAGCGGTCCGGGTGAGGAGTGCGAGCACGCGGTCAGGCCCTTGCGAGCGCGTCGTCTACCAGGGCCTGGACCTGGGCCACCCCTGCCTCGTGGCGCGGGCTGAGGATTCCCGGTCGGGCGAGCCCGGAGGCCAGGTTGCGCTGCACGGACTCGCAGATGGCCCGGTCTTCGTCGAGGATGGCCACCGAGCTGGTCACCGAGCCCTCGGCTTCGTCGGCCGGCGTGCCCGGGGCGAAGCAGAACGTGTACTCGACCCGGGTCGAGGTGGGGCCGGTCGGCCAGTAGCTCTCGAGGCACAACCCGGAGGGGTAGAGGTTGAGTGCGAGTCCCGGGAACCGCCACAGCCAGGCGCCGTCGGTCACCGCACCGTCCCTGGTCGGTGCCCGGTGCACGGTCGCCGGCCCGTTGACCACGACCTCGTAGCGCGAGCTGTCGATCTGCCGGTTGAGCCCGGGGTGGACGAGGGGGATGTGGTAGCCCTCCTGGTAGTTCTCGGCGTAGACCTTCCAGTTGGCGGCCAGGTCGTGGCTCGAGCGGTGGGTGACCTCGAACGACTCCATGGGGAAGTTCGCGCTGTGTCGTGCGACCGGGCCCAGCCACTCCTCGAAGTCGGGCACGGTGGGATCGCCGGCCACGAACAGGAGACCCCGCCAGGTGGCCACCGACGCGGACGTCAGCGAGAAGTCCGCTGGGTCCACCTCCTCGCCGAAGTCACGTGCCGAGGTGAGGGTGCCGTCGAGTGCGTAGGCCCAGCCGTGGTAGCGGCAGACGAAGCGGCCGCACGACCCCGAGCCGTCGTCGACCAGCGGCCCGGAACGGTGGCGGCAGATATTCTGGTGGGCCCGCAGGGTGCCCCCGTCGTTGACCACGACCAGCGGGAAGCCGGCCACCCAGACGGACAGGTAGGTGCCGGGGGCCGCAACCCGGGACGCGGCCCCGACCGATGTCCACTCCCGGGCGAAGACGGCCCGGCGCTCGTCCTCGTAGCGCGCCGGGTCGACGTAGGCGGTGGCATCGGTGACCGTGCGCCGTCGAATGGTGTCGGAGGACACGGGGGCCTCCCTTCCTGTCGCTCGTCCGATACCCCGCCTCATCATGCCAGCGCATCGGTCGCTGGGGTCCCGGTGGTAGAGAGGTGGGTGTGATCACCACGGAACGCCACGGCCCCGTCGTCCTCGTCGTCCTCGACCGGCCCGAGGCCCGCAACGCCCTGACCGGGGAGATGATCGCCTCGCTCGGATCCGCCCTGGCCGATGCCGATGCCGACCCGGACGTCGCCGCGGTGGTCCTCACGGGCCGGGACCCCGCATTCTGTGCCGGTCTCGACCTGACGGACCTGGTCCGCACCTATGACGACGTGGCTGCGGCCCCGCGGGGTGGCGGGGCGTCCGGCGACGCGCCGGTGGTCAACCGGGGTCTGACCCCCGATACCTCGACACCGGTCATCGGGGCCGTGAACGGCCCGGCCGTGACCGGTGGCCTGGAACTGGCCCTCGGGTGTGACTTCCTGATCGCCTCGGAGCGGGCGACCTTCGCCGATACCCATGCCCGGGTGGGGGTGCTGCCGGCCGGCGGCATGACCATCCGTCTGCCCCAGCTGATCGGGGTCAACCGGGCCCGCCAGATGTCGCTGACCGGTGACTTCGTCGACGCCGCGACGGCGTGTGCCTGGGGACTGGTCAACGAGGTGGTGGCCCACGACGACCTGTTGCCCCGGGCGCTGGAGCTCGCCCGCTCGGTGGCCGAGTCCGACCCGGCCACGGTGGCCGAGCTGCGCGCCATGTACGTGGCGCTCGCCCACCGGGGCGACGACGAGTCCTACCGGGACGAGGCCCGATGGTCGCGCCGGTGGATGAAGGAACGGTTCGACCCGGCGGCCTTCCGCGCCCGGCGTGACGGGATCATCGCCCGAGGGTCGTCCCAGCAGTAGCCGGCACCCTACGCCGGCGCCAGGCCCGCGTTCGTCAGCATCCGGCGGAGGTCGACGACCTGCTGGGTGTCGAGGTCGTTGCTCTTCGGGGCGTCGAACGTCTGGGTCTCGGCTCCGAGGGTCACCTTGAACCTGCCGTCGTGGACCTCCTCGGCCTCGCCGGCCGCCTGCAGTAGCGACAGGACGTCGTGCCACTGGATGTTGTGACTGGTCGGGTGGGCGAAGAGCTTCTCGACCGTCTTGCGGTGGTGCGAGTCCAGCTTGGGTCCGTCGGTCATCCCGTTCCTCCATGGTGTCGGGGGGTGCCGCCACATCGTAGGGGAGGTGGGGAGGGGGTCCGGAAGGGCCGATCGGCCCTTCTCCGGGTCCGCCCGCCCCTTCTCCGGGTCCGCCCGCCCCGCCACGTCGTCCCGTGCCACGATGGCCCCATGTCCGACGCCGCCGCCAACAAGGAGCGGGTCCAGCAGTTCTGGGCCGCGCTGTACACCCGCGACTGGGACGCGATCGGCTCCTTCTTCGACGAGGACAGTGAGTACACCGACGTGCCATCGCCTCCCGACGACATCGCCCACGGCCCCGCCCAGGTGGTGGCCCGGCTCCGGCTCGGTCTCGGCAAGATCTCGAGCTACGAGCACGATCTCCGCCTGATGGTGGCCGAGGGCGACACGGTGGTGACCGAGCACGCCGAGACGTGGCACTGGCACACCGGCGAGCAGGTCACGCTCCCCTTCGTCTCGGTCCAGCAATTACGGGCCGGGCAGATCGTCCGCTGGTGGGACTACTGGGACCTGTCCACGCTCATGAACGCCGCACCCGCCTGGTGGATCGAGGACATCGCCTCGGGCTACCTCTGAGCGGAGCGGGCGGCTTCCCAGGCCGGGAGGGCGGGGGCCTCGGCGCCGATGGTCGTCTCGTCGCCGTGTCCGGTGAGCACCCGCGTCCCGGCCGGCAGCACCAGCAGGCGGTCACGGATCGAGTCCACGATGGTCGGGTAGTCCGAGAAGCTCCGGCCGGTCGCCCCCGGTCCGCCGTTGAAGAGCGTGTCGCCGGAGAACACCACGCCGTCGGGCTCGTCGTAGAGGCAGACGCCCCCGGGCGAGTGGCCCGGGGTGGCCAGGACCCGCAGGGTGGTCCCGCCGACCTCGATCACCTGGCCGTCGACGAGATCGGCGTCGGGCGCACGGTCCGGGTACACCACGTCCCACAGCATCCGGTCGGCGGGATGGAGCCAGATCGGTGCCCCGAGAGCGTCGGCCAGGACGGCGGCGGCGTTGATGTGGTCGTTGTGGCCGTGGGTGGCGATGATCGCCACGGTCCGTCGGCCACCGACCGCCGCCACGACGGGCCGGTGGTCGTGGGCGGCGTCGATGACGACCACCTCGGTGTCGTCGCCCACCACCCAGATGTTGTTGTCGACGGCGAAGTCCTCACCGTCGAGGGAGAACGTGCCGGAGGTGACGACCCGCTCGATCACCGGACCACGACCACCGAGCGCAGAACCTCGCCGCGCTCCATGCGGTGGAAGGCCCCTTCGACGTCATCCAGGGAGATCGTCTCGGACACGAACCGGTCGAGGTCCAGGCGACCCTGCAGGTAGAGGTCGATCAGCATCGGGAAGTCGCGGCTCGGCAGGCAGTCGCCGTACCAGGACGGCTTGAGTCGGCCGCCCCGGCCGAAGAACTCGATCATCGGCAGGTCGATCCGCATGTCCGGGGTGGGGACACCCACCTGGACCACGGTGCCGGCCAGATCGCGGGCGTAGAACGCCTGCTCGAGGACCGTGGGGTTGCCCACGGCCTCGATGCACACGTCGGCGCCGTTGCCGTCGGTCAGGGCCCGGACGGCCTCGACGACGTCCCCCGACGAGGGGTCGACGGTGTGGGTGGCGCCGAACTCCCGGGCGAGGGACAGCTTCCGGGGGTCGAGGTCGACGGCGATGATCGTGGAGGCACCTGCCAGGAGCGCCCCGGCGATGGCCGCGCACCCCACGCCGCCGCATCCGAAGACGGCCACCGAGTCGCCCGGGCCGACCTCGCCGGTCAGCATCGATGCCCCGATGCCGGCCATCACGCCGCAGCCCA
The DNA here is from genome assembly GCA_003164095.1 of Acidimicrobiaceae bacterium. GTDB lineage: Bacteria > Actinomycetota > Acidimicrobiia > Acidimicrobiales > RAAP-2 > Bog-756. Next base: position 107,175 of record PLRX01000043.1, read on the forward strand.
GCAGGCCGGCCGCCTCGGGGCGGGCCGCCGGGTCGACCTTGGTGCACTGGCCGGCGGCCACGAGGGTCTTCTCGGCGAAGGCTCCGATGCCGAGCGCAGGGGAGAGCGGCGTCCCGTCGGTCAGCGTCATCTTCTGGGTGGCATTGTGCGTGGCGAAGCAGTACTGCGGGCGTCCCCGTCGACACGACCGGCACTCACCGCACACGGCGCGCCAGTTGAGGACGACGAAGTCGCCGGGCGCCACCCCCGTGACGTCGGGGCCCACGGCCTCCACGATGCCTGCCGCCTCGTGACCCAGCAGGAACGGGAATTCGTCGTTGATGCCGCCCTCCCGGTAGTGGAGGTCGGTGTGGCAGACCCCACAGGCCTGCACCTTGACCACTGCCTCGCCCGGCCCCGGGTCGGGGACCACGACGGTCACCACCTGGACCGGCTCCCCCTTGGCCATCGCCACCACTCCACGGACCTCTGCTGCCATCGTGCGCTCCTTGTCGGCGTGCGGACTGCGTTCGGGCACAGTGTGGCATGTCACCGCCGGGTCATCCCTGGTGGCGGGCACGGGTGCCGGTGCTCGCACGGCGGGTGACACAGGGTGGGGTCCACCGAGGAGGCGTCGTGGCCGCAGAGCGCGGCTACACCGACACGCGTATCGCCGACGTGGCCGCGCTGGCCGGTACCAGCCCGGCCCTTGTCATCTACTACTCCACGACCAAGGACTATCTGCTGACCGAGGCCGTGCGGCTCGCCGGAGACCAGTGGTACGACCTGGGGTCCGCCCGGTTGGCGGCCATCGGGAGTGCGGCGGGCCGGCTGGAGTGGCTCGTCGCCGCCATGTGCCTCTCCCAGGGTGACGACGGGGTCCCGAGCTGTGGGCCCTGTGGCTCGACCTGTGGGCCCCTGACGTGGACGGCGCCGGCAGGGGGCGGCGGCGAGGCAACTTCCTGGCCGGTTGCCGGCGGCGCCGTCCGCTCAGGCGGTCGAGGCCAGGAGCTCGGCAATCAGCTCGATGCTGGTGTCCGGGTGCAGCAGAGCCAGGCGCCCGACGGCCTCGCCCTCCCACGTGGTGTGCATGACGAATCCGGCCTGCTCCTCGAGGAGGTGGTCGGACCAGGCCTCATAGTCGGCCTTGCCCCAGCCGGAGCGACGGAACAGCACCACCGACAGCTCGGGCCGGCGCACCAGTTCCAGGTGGGGCAGGGACTCGATGAGGTCGGCTGTCGCCTGGGTGGTGGCCAACACGGTCTCGATGGCGTCGCGATAGGCATCGGTGCCGTTGACGGCCAGCGAGAACCAGAGGGGCATGCCGCGGGCCCGCCGGGTCAGGTGGTAGGCGTAGTCACTCGGGTTCCACTCCTCGGGCGTGTCCCTGTGCAGCACCTCGAGGTAGGAGGCGTCCTGGGAGTGCACCGCCTTGGCCAGCCGTGGCTCGCGGTAGAGCAGGGCCGCGCAGTCGAACGGGGCGAACAGCCACTTGTGGGGGTCCACCACGAACGAGTCGACCCGTTCGATGCCCCGGAACCGGTCCCTGACGGACGGGGCGAACAGCGCGGCACAACCATAGGCACCGTCGACGTGGAACCAGAGCTTGCGCTCCTCGGCGACGTCGGCCACCCCGTCGAGATCGTCGATGATCCCGGCGTTGGTGGTACCACCCGTCGCCACCACCGCGATCACGTCGTCGCCCCGGGGGTGGGTGGCCAGGGCGTCACGCAGGGCCCAGCCGGTCAGGCGGTGGTCGTCGCACGGCACCAGGAGCGGCTCGATGCCCAGCACGTGGAGCGCCTTGCCCACCGAGGAGTGGGCCTCCTCGCTGATGGCCACCACGGGGCGCTCCGGAGCGTCGTCACCCATCCGGTGCCGGGCCGTGTCACGTCCGACCATGAGGCCCGACAGGTTGCCGGCCGAGCCCCCGGCAACGAAGCAGCCGCCGGCGCCCTCGGGCAGGCCCGCCAGGTCGGTCAGTACGCCGAGCGCCTGGTTCTCGGCCGCCACCGGGCCGGCCGCCTCGATCCACGACGTCCCCTGCAGCGAGGAGCAGGCCACGACCATGTCGAACAGGAGGGCCGCCTTGGTGGGGGCGGCCGGGATGAAGGCCAGGAACCTCGGGCTGTCCACGGAGACGGCTGCGGTCGCCAGGGTCTTGTCGAACAGCTCCATGACGGCGACCGGGTCGGTGCCTGCGGCGTTGATCAGGCCGTCGAGCCGGGCGGCCAGTGACTCGTCGACGGCGCCCCCGTAGTCGAGCGGGACCGGGTCGAGGGAGAGCCGCCACCTGCAGTAGTCGAAGATCAGGTCAGTGAGCTTCTCGTCATAGACGAACATGGGGTTGCGCATGGTGTTCCGTTCTCCTGGTGTCGCCGGTTCATGATCGCAGACCCCACAGCGACCCGGTTCCGGCCGGGCCACCGGGCCAGCGCGGCCGGTTCAGGGCGCGCGGTGGACCGAGACGGCATAGCCGGCGCCCACGACGAACTCGTCGCGTTCCCACGTCGACCAGCGGACCTCCGGGACGAGGCCGGCCGCGGTGCAGGCTGCGTCGTAGTCCTCCAGGGCGTACCCGCGCCCCAGCTGGAACCCGGTCACCAGCCGCCCGCCCGTGTGCAGGTGACGCGCGCACCCCGTCACCAGCGCGGGCTGGGTGCCCTCGGGCGTGAACAGGGGCACGTTTCCCGCCATGACGACCACGTCGAACGTCTCGCCGAGATCGGCCGTCGCGACGTCCAGCACCTCGAATCGGACGCCGGGGGCCAGTCGGCGGGCAGTGGAGATCATGGACGGGTCACGGTCGATCCCCACTGCTGCGACCCCCCGACTGCTCAGCTCGGCGGCCACCCGCCCCGTGCCGCACCCGGCGTCGAGGACCGAGTGGGGGGCGAACGTCATGAGGCAGTCCACCTCGCCGTGGACGTCGACTCCTTCGGCGGCCAGCGCGTCGAACCGCTGCTGGTAGGCCTCGCCGTCCCAGGCGGTGGCACCCGGTGGACGCGTCCCCGGGGGGATCCCGTCCGCTCCGGTCACCGTCCGGTGCCGGACCCGAGGGCGGCCAGCCGGCCACCGGACGTCGGGTCGAGCGGGACCAGGGGACCGAGGTCTGACCGTCCCGGATCGGTGAACCCGGCGTCGACCAGCGCCTGTTCGGCGACGTCCCGCAGCACCGGGTTGCCCGGCCGCTGGCACGTGCCCAAGGCGCAGGATCCACCGGCGGCGTGGCTCTCTTGCCAGACGATCTCCCACCGCAGGAGGTACCCGAGGCCCTCCAGCAGGCCGATGACGTCGGCAGTCAGCGACCGGTGGGGCTTGCGGCCGAGGCCGGCCACGTTCACGGCGATCCGGCCGCCGGGCTCGAACTTGGTGAAGCACTGGGCGAACACGTCGTGGAGCATGTCCAGGTCCCGGGCGTCACCGACCCAGACGGTGTCGAAGGCGGTGGCCCGGCCCACCGCGGCGGCGTCGGAGAGGTTCGGCGCGGTGAACCGGTCGTAGAACCCGGAGGCGTCACGCCCCTCCCGGCGACCCACCCCGAACGACGTGGTGGTCGCCCGCCGCCGGGGCGCCGACCGGTCGGCCAGGTCGGCAGGCGCGGTGGCGGGGCGTGCTGCCATCTGGCCGAGGTTACCGGCGCGCCCGCGCGGGCCAGCGGATGGGGCCGTCCGCCTCCGGTCGGTCCGGGGGACGACCCCGGGACGTGCCCGTCAGGCTGCGGCGAGGTGGGCGCTCACCGACTCGCCCACGACCGCGCAGGCGGCCAGCGACACACAGGACACGCCTGTCAGCGGCAGGGCCACGGCGACGGAGGCGGTCCGGCGCCAGATCGTCGCCGACCGCCCGGTTGCCGGGGCGAGGAGTACGGTGCCGGCCTGGACGTCGGTGGCCACCGTCGCGCCGACGGCCACGCACGGCCCGGCACCGCACGAGACGTCGAGGAGGTCCGCCACGGAGGCGGGCACCGGCTCGGACGACCAGGTGCCACTGCCGTTCAAGGTCAGGACCACGGCCTGCCCCGTGCGGGCGCTGTCCAGCACGGTGGAGGTCGTGCCCACCGCCGTGCAGGCGACCGTGACGGTGGCCGGCCGGGCGGCGAGGGGTGTGCAGTCGACGGCATTGATGGCGCCGGTCCCCGCGGGCACCGTCTGGGGGACCCAGGTGGTCCCGCCGTCGGCGCTGGCGTCGATCGACCCGACCGCGTGCGACGGGTCGACGGCGTCCGACGCGGTCGCCCAGCAGCTGAGGCTGTCGGTGCAGGCCAGAGACGTCGCGACCGATGCAGCCACCGGGAGGAGGCCGCTGGCGGTCCAGGCTCCGCCGGCGCCAGTGGGCGTGAGCGTCGTCACCCTGCCGGACACGGTGCCCAGTGCGATGCACCGGCCCCCGTGCGGGCAGGCGACCGCGGTCACGTCGGTCGTGCCGGGCGGCACGGGCTGCGATGACCAGGTAGTCCCGGAGTTGGTGGTGGTAAGTATCGCACCCGGCCCGACACCCGTCTCACCGGCCTGACCGACCGCGGTGCACGTCCGGTTCGTGGCACAGGCGATGTCCGTGAGGTAGCCGATGCCCGGCGGCAGCGACTGCACCACCCAGGTCGCACCCCCATCCGTACTCGCCACCAGCACGGGCCCCGACGGGGCGGCCGACGTGGCGACGGTGGACCCGACCGCCCAGCACCGCCTGGCGGTGGCGCACGATACGGCCTGGAGCGCCTGCACGGGAGCGGGCAGGCTGGAGACGGCGAGGGTGCCCTGCCACGGGGCGGCGAGGGTGGAGGAGGTCGACGTCGGGACCCCCGACGGCTGGGTGCTGGACGACGCCCGATTGCAGGCCGCCGCGGTGCCGAGGGCGACCACGCAGACGACAAGGGCGGTGCGCCGCCCTCGGGTGCGGGTCGAGGCTCGTGTAGCTGGCACCGCTCATCCCTCTCTTGCCGGCCCGGTCGTCGCCCCGGCCGCAGCCGGGACAGTCCGATCGCCCGTGATTGTGCCACGGACGGCCGTGGCCGCAGGTGATGACGGAGGGGTGCCGTCGCCGTCTACCGTGACAACCGTGCCGGTCCCACCCGCTCCCCACGGCGTAGCGCGTCGCCCCGGCCTGCGGATCACACCGTGAACGTCGTCGACGTCGTCATCGTCATCGTGGCCGTGCTGGCCGCCGTCCAGGGGGCCCGGGTGGGCGGCCTGGTGCAGGTGTGCGCCATCGCCGGGTTCTTCGGCGGGTTGTTCGTGGGTGCCCTGCTGGCATCGCAGACGGTCAAGTGGGCCCACTCGTCCACGGCCCGGACCGCCGTCGCGCTCTCGACGATGCTCCTGATCGCCTTCAGCTTCGGGATGGTCGGTCGGATCGTGGGTGGCATGTTGACGAGCCACGTTCGGCCCGGACCGGCGCGCTCGGTCGACTCGGTGGCCGGGGTGGCGGTGGCCGTGGTGGCGGCCCTGGTGACGGTGTGGCTGCTGGCCAGCACCATGGTCAACAGCTCGTCGGTCGCCCTCGACAACGCCATCCTGCAGTCACGGATCATCAAGACCCTCGATGACGCGTTGCCGGCGCCGCCCACCGTATTCAGCCAGGCCCAGGGCTTCCTGTCCGGGGAGGGGTTCCCCCCGGTGTTCGGTGCGCTCGCCCCGGCCTCCGCCCGACCGGTGCCGCTCCCCACAGATGCCACGCTCCGCCAGGCCGTCCTGGCTGCCGGGTCGTCGACGGTCAAGGTGGAGGGATTCGGCTGCGGGGTGCTCCAGGAGGGCTCGGGGTTCGTGGCTGCTCCCGGCCTGGTGGTCACCAACGCCCACGTGGTGGCCGGCATCCGCCAGCCCCTCGTCCAGGTGGGGTCGACACTGCGAGCCGTCGAGGTCCTCTACTTCGACCCGTCGTTCGACCTCGCCGTACTCCGCGTTCCGGGCCTGACCGCACCGGTGCTCCATCTCGACCCGTCCACCGTCCCGCAGGGTACTCAGGGGGTGGTCCTCGGGTATCCCGGGGGCGGCCCGTTCACGGCGGACGGGGCCGGGGTGATGGCCCTGTTCCAGGCCGAGGGCCGGGACATCTACGGCCACGGGCTGACCGTCCACGACGTGTACGAGGTCGACGCCGAGGTCCGACCGGGCAACTCGGGGGGTCCACTGGTGCTGCCCGATGGCGAGGTGGTGGGCGTCGTGTTCTCGCGATCCACGGTGGACGACACCGTCGGCTACGCCCTGACGTCACCGGACGTGCTGCCCCGGGTCGCCAGCGCCGAGCAGGCGCGCTCGGCCGTGGGCACCGGGTCGTGCGCGACCGGATGAGCCGACTCGCGGTGGGTGCCCGGTGCTGTCGAGACCGCCTGCGGTCGGGCTAGACAAGGGACATGGCGCTCCCCATCGAGGACTACGGGATCATCGGCGACCTCCACACGGTCGCCCTGGTCGGGCGGGACGGCTCCATCGACTGGCTCTGCCTGCCGAGGTTCGACTCGGGGGCGTGCTTCGCCCGGCTGCTCGGGACCGACGACCACGGCTCGTGGCGCATCTCCCCGCGTGGTGCGAACCGGGCCACGCACCGCCACTACCGGGGCGACACCCTGGTGCTCGAGTCGGAGTTCGTCACCGACGAGGGGACGGTGCGGATCATCGACTGCATGCCGATCCGCCAGGAGCATCCCGAGGTGATCCGCCTGGTCGAGGGGGTGCGCGGCAAGGTCGCGATGGAGATGCAGTTGACGATCCGGTTCGGCTACGGCCAGGTGGTGCCCTGGGTCCGCAGGACCGACGGCACGCTGAGCGCTGTGGCGGGTCCGGACGCGTTGTCGCTGTGGACGACGGTGCCGACCCACGGGTCCGACCTGTCGACGGTGGCCGAGTTCACTGTGAGCGAGGGCCAGACGTTTCCCTTCTCGCTGTCCTGGTACCCGGCCAACAAGACGCCTCCCCGGCCGGTGGACGCCAGGTACGCCATCGCCGACACCGAGCAGTGGTGGACCGAGTGGGCCGCCCAGTGCACCTACGACGGCGAGTACCGCGAGGCCGTCGTCCGGTCGCTCATCACTCTCAAGGCCCTGACCTACGAGCCGACCGGCGGCATCGTCGCCGCGCCCACCACGTCGTTGCCGGAGACGCTCGGCGGCGGGCGCAACTGGGACTACCGGTACTGCTGGTTGCGCGACGCCACGCTGACGCTCGAGTCGCTGATGCGGGGTGGCTTCTACCAGGAGGCGATGGCCTGGCGGACCTGGCTCCTGCGGGCGACGGCAGGGGACCCGTCCCAGATGCAGATCATGTACGGGGCCGCCGGCGAGCGCCGCCTGGACGAGTGGGAGGTGGACTGGCTGCCCGGCTACGAAGGATCGTCGCCCGTCCGGATCGGCAACGCCGCCGCCGGGCAGTTCCAGCTCGATGTCTACGGCGAGGTCATGTCGGCCCTGTACGAGTCCGTCCATCCGGATGACCCGGACAACGGCCCGGCGTGGGAGCTGCAGCTCTCGCTGATGGACTTCCTGGAGGCCGGATGGCGCGAGCCGGACGACGGGATCTGGGAGGTGCGCGGCCCCCGGCGGCACTTCACCCACTCCAAGGTGATGGCATGGGTGGCCATCGACCGTGCGATCCGGACCGTCGAGGAGCACGGGGTCGACGGACCGGTGGAACGGTGGCGGACCATCCGACAGGAGATCCACGATCAGGTGTGCGACCTCGGGTTCAACGCCGAAAAGGGGTGTTTCACCCAGTACTACGGCTCGGACCAGCTCGATGCCAGCCTGCTGATGATCCCGCTGGTCGGCTTCCTGCCGGCCACCGATCCCCGGGTCCGTTCGACCGTGGAGGCCATCGAGCGGGAGCTGGTGGAGGGCGATTTCGTCCTCCGCTACCGCACGGTCGACACCGGCGAGGTCGACGGGTTGACCGGTCGGGAGGGCGCCTTCCTGGCCTGCTCGTTCTGGTTGGCCGACTGCCTGACCCTGATGGGGAGGACGCAGGACGCCCGCAGACTCCTCGACCGCCTACTCGACCTGCGCAACGACCTGGGCCTGCTGTCCGAGGAGTACGACCCGGTGGCCGGCAGGCTGGTGGGCAACTTCCCCCAGGCCTTCTCCCACGTGTCGTTGGTCAACTCGGCGGCCAAGGTCGGCGGACACGAAAAGCCCACTGCCGATCACGTGTTCCTGGGACTGGCACGCCAGGCCATCACCAGGTCGCACGGTCCGAGGGGCGGCCGTCACCTCACCGCTCCGGGCGATCCCGCGCTCCGCAACCTGGTTGCCAAGGTCACCAAGCCCCCCGGTCGGGCCCGACCGACCTCCCGGGTGGGTGGGACGACCTCGGCCGGCAAGAAGGGGGGGCGCCCGGCACGCAAGGCCATGACCCGGGACCCGGTCGTGACGCCTACGGCCGCCGGTAGGGCGGTGACCGAGAAGGCGCCGGCCAGGAAGGTTCCGAAGGCTGCGCCGACCACGCGCGCCGGCACGGCAGCTCCGACGAAGAAGGCGGCGAAGAAGAAGGCGGCGCCGAGGCGAGCGGACGCGACCACGAAGGCCCCGGGAGGAAAGGTGCCGCAGGCGGCGGAGGCCCCGGCCGAGAAGGCGACCGCGACGAAGACCACGACCAAGAAGTCCACAGCTACGAAGGCCACGGCCAAGAGGGCTCCGGCCAAGAAGACCACAGCCAAGAGCGCACGGTGACGCCGGCATGAGTGGTGACCACCGGCACGGGCCGGGGGGCCACCACCACGGGCACCCGTTCGATCCGGATGACCCGACGCCCCCGCCCACGGGGACCCGCATCGCCGAAGGTGTACTGGAGCTCGACACGTTGCTGGGCGGGTGGGAGCAGGTCACCGCCGGGTACCTGATCGAGGGCGACGCGCCGGTACTGGTCGAGACCGGCAGCCAGAGCTCCGTGCCCGCGCTCCTCGCCCACCTCGGGCGGTTGGGCCTCGGCCCGGAGGACCTGGCCGGTGTCGTCGTGACCCACATCCACCTCGACCATGCGGGCGGGGTCGGCGATGTCGCCCGGGCCTTTCCCAAGGCCACCGTCTACGTGCATCCGAAGGGCGCCCGGCACCTGGCCGACCCGACCCGGCTGGTCGATTCTGCAGCACGTGTATACGGCCCGCTGCTCGACTCCCTCTACGGTCGCCTGGACCCCACGCCGGCCGAGCGGATCCACGTGCTGGAGGACGGCGAGGAGATCCGGGTGAGCACCAACCGGGCGCTGACCGCAGTCGACTCGCCGGGACACGCCAAGCACCACCTGGCGCTCCATGACAACTGGAGCGGCACCCTCTTCGCCGGTGACGCAGTGGGCGTCAAGCTGCCCGACGCGGGTGTCCTCCGTCCCTCGACGCCTCCGCCGGACTTCGACCTGACCCAGGCCCTCACGTCCCTGCAGCGGTTCGCCGAGCGGCGCCCGACCGGTCTGGCCCTTGCCCACTACGGGCTACTGGCCGACCCGCTCGACGTGCTCGACGAGGCCGACGGCACGTTGCGGCGGTGGGCCGACGTGGCCGAAGCCGCCTACCGGGACGGCCGGGACATCGCCGCGGCCCTGTCGGAGGCGTTCGCCTCCGACCTCGACGGCGTGCCCGAGGAGCACCGCGAGAAGCTCGAGGTGATGAACGGCGTTCACTCGAATGCAGCGGGGCTGCAGCGATGGTTGTCCGGCCGGGAGAACAACGGCGGTGAGGGAGCCGCTGGCTGACCCGATCGACGCGTCGTCAGGCCTTCGTGACGGCCGACGGCGGAGGGATCGTGCCCACCCCGTCGGTCAGACAGGCATCCTTGAGCGTCGGGTCGGCCGACGGCGGCAGGAGCGGAGGGACGAGGAACTCTGGACTGTGCGTCAGGTCCAACATGTCCAGCAGGCTGGAAGCATTGGCGTCACGCCGTGTGAGTGCCGGCAAGTTCCACTTCTCCTCCACGGTCTTGAGGATCGACGTGTGGTCGTAGACCGTGTGGGAGACGTGGTCGCGCCGGGCGTACGGGCTCACCACGCCCGCAGGAACCCGGAAGCCGTAGCGATCGAAGCCTCCGGGGGGATCGCCGGGTACGAGTGCCGGCGGCACGTCGTCCGGGGTCACGGCGGCAGGTGGGGGAACGTGGTCGTAGTAACCCCCGTGCTCGTCGTAGGTCCAGATCAACATCGTCGACGGCCACCCCGGTCCGGACATGACCGCATTCACCACCTTCCCCAGGAACTGGTCGCCGAACTGCACGTCCTGAGGGTCCTCCTCGGACTGCTTGTCGTAGTCCGGCTCCACCAGGCTGAAGGAGGGGAGGGTGCTGGCCGCTGCATCCGCGTAGAACTGGTCGATCCCGGCGAGTCCTGCGTGCATCGCGGGGTCGCTGAGGAGCGGCAGGAAGACGCCGAGCGTCGGAAGGCTCGAGTAGTAGTCCTTCCAGGTGATCCCGTGCCTGTCGAACTGCTGGAAGATGACGCCGTTCGGTGGAAGTGCGGCGGGGAAGGTGTCGTCGATCAGACCCAGCGACGTTCCAGCGATGAGATACCTGCGGTTGGGATCGGTCTGCGCCATCGCCGAGCAGAAGTAGCGGTCGGCGATCGGAAACGTGGAAGCCATGCCACAGGTGAAGGGGAGATCGTCCTTGGTCAGGTATCCCATGGCCTCGGCCGTCGTGCTCGTGACGAAGCCGTCGAGCATGCCATTGGCGTAGGCCTCGTGGGCTACCTTCCAATCGTTCCCGATCCCCCGGGTCTGGCACTCCGTCGGCATGTGGAAGGCGTGCACCAGGTTGCCGTGCCCGTCGGGGTTGGTGGCCCTCGGCTGTCCGTTCCGATCGACAGTGAAACCGTCCCCTCGTCCGATGAGTCCGAGGACGTTGTCGAAGGAGTGGTTCTCCATCATGACCACGACGATGTGCCTGATCTTCGGGACCCGGTCGCTCCCGACCGGTCGGTTCGGGAACGGGAGCAACCCCGGTTGTCGGAGAACTGCCGCAGTAGGCGCGGCAGCGGAGGTCGCACCGTGGCCAGACGACGCGCTGCACCCCTCGAGTGCAAGTGACGCACCGACCAGGGCACTACCCAGGAACTGGCGCCGCGTCAGGGGCATCGGCCGAACGTACCATCCGAACGGGCCGGGTTCCCGGGGGACGGCGATGCGGCCGCAACGCTGCCAGGCCTGCGGGTGGGCGATTCAGCTGCTGGGATCGCAGCGGAGTGCCGGCTCGCTCTCGACGCCCGAGGTCCTTCAGATCCCGATGTGGCCAAGAAACGTGCGTGGCCGAGATGCACGTATGCGGACGTGGGTGTCGCCACTCGGAGTCGCTGAGAAACCCGAGGTGTAGCTCACTCCAGCCTGGGTATGTGTCCGCCGTGCGGCGTGCTCGAGAGGAAGTCTGCGCTGCCATCGCGGCCCTCGTCCAGGCGAACCTTGAGGTGCGAGTCCAATTCGAGGAGAACGAGCGGCTCCTGCGCGAGTCGTTGGTCCGGATCGAGTTGGGCGCGTCGATCGAAGCGATCCTGCGCGCCTTGCCCGCGCAGGAGGAGCGGACAGCGAACATCGAGGCGGTCCGGATCTATTACGAGCACCGGCACGTGCTTCGCAAGGGGACCATCCGCGCCGCACTCGACGAAGGTATGCCGATCGCAGAGCTTGCCGCTCTGTATGCGGTGCCTCACGAGGTGATCGCGAGCTGCGCTGCAATCGGTGAGGGATCACCCGGTGACTGATGCCGGCTGTCCAGGACGCGTAGATCTGGGCGCGTCCGCTGCGTGGTTGTGGCCGGACGGAAATTCGTCCCGGTCGCACATGTCGACTCTGAAGTCCGGTTCGGGCTGCTCCACAGCCGAACTGCCGACACCGTGGTGCGTCCCTCCAACAGCGAGCGCGCAACTCGGTGCATTCCGTCCATGAGTTGGCCCTCGGCTCCGAGGATCACGGGATACCGCAAGTCGGCACGCTGGACGAGTTCCATGTGCCGGACGAGGATCCGGACTGTGGCTGGTTTGCCGTCAGCGCCGAACCAGTAGACGGTGTCCAGCTCCTGAATCCGCTCGAGACTGATCTGCTCCAGGGGAAGCCCAGCCGAGAGTTCGATCAGGTGATGGACATCCCAAGCGTCGAATCCTTCATCGGTCCGTTTGAAGAAGTACTGCTTGCACATGGCTTCCAGTATCCCTGTGACATCCGCTCGTCAGTTCACGACAGGCGACGCACCGCAGCGAGGATCCGCTCGTTGACTTGGGGTACGTCAACGTCGTCAGCGACAGACACGGCACTCGGGCGATCTGGACCCCGCCTGTCGACGATCGTCGCACCGGCTGTCGGTTCGCCGGCACTCTCGCACCTGACACTTCTGGTGGACCAACTGAAGAGCTGCGGTTCGAGAAGGGCGACTGCTGCAACAGCATCGTGCGGTACGAACCACCCTTCGCGTCGATGGACCGAGCCAATGGCTTCTGCAAGTAGGCGGCCGGATGAGGCCGCATCGCCGATGGCCGCGATCTGACTGTCCCCCCAGACGAAGCGATTGGTGATGTCGAGAGGAACCATTCGGACCGGCACTCCGCTCGTGAGGACCTCATCGGCCGCAGGGGGGTCCATCCAGGCGTTGAACTCCGCTGCCGCCGTCATGTTGCCGCCGGATGCGACCGCTCCGCCCATCCACACGATGTCGTCGACTGGCTGGTGTCGACGGAGTGCCTGGGCCACCACTGTCAGTGCCCCGGTACACAGGACGGTTCCCTTCAGATCTTGCCAATGGTCCTCGGGGTCCGAAGCATCGACCAAGGCGGAGACCGTCCCTCCGAATGCATCGACGCCGTGGAACGGATCACGTTCTTCGGGATAGTTCGACCGAATGCCCCGGTCTGCACCCAGGAGGACCGGGACCGACACTCCCAGCGTGACCAACCATCGCTTGGTGGCTAGTGCGGTCACCGACCGGCACACGCTGCCCTCGGTCGCAATCACCTGATCGATCGGGATGCTGGATCCACACAGCACGGCCAGAGCGAGCGCATCGTCCAAACCCCCGTCGACGATGACACTGAGGGCATCACTCATAGGTCGACAAGATAGGTCGACGAACCGCCGTGCGTCCCCTGTCGACTCCGGCCAAGGCCTGTCCTCACGGCAATGGCAGAAGTGCCGCTGTCGGGTCCAACGCCAGGCGATCGGGGGAAGTCCTTGAAAGACTGACGATGTGGACGAGATCCTGCGGGGCGGCATTGCGAATGCCGGAGGAGTTGTGCGGCGCGGTGAGTTCGTCCTGCGACCGTCGAACGCCCGCTCGGAGGCAGTACACGCATTCCTGAAGGAGCTTCGTTCGACCGGGTTCGGGGGCGCATCGCTGCCGGTCGAGATCCAGGCCGACGGACGTGAGCGCCTGGTGTTCATCGAGGGTGACGTTCCCGTTCCGCCGATTCCGGACTGGGCCCAGTCGAACGACGCTCTGGCGTCGATTGCGCTGCTGATGCGTTCGTTCCACGAGGCATCCTCCCGGGTACCCGTTGCACCGGGTCCTTGGAGCGACGAACTGGCGGATCCGGCCGGAGGATCGATGGTGTGCCACAACGACGTGTGCCTGGAGAATGTCGTCTTTCGAGACGGGCGTGCGGTCGGTCTGCTCGACTTCGACTTCGCGGCGCCAGGGCGACCGATCTTCGACCTGGCCGCCTTCGCCCGGATGTGTGTACCGATCGACGATGACCTGAGCGCAAGTCGTCTCGGATTCGGGGCGGTTGATCGCCCGGTTCGACTGCGGCTGGTGGCGGACGCCTACGGACTCGATGCCAATGGGCGCCGGGATCTCATCCAGCACCTCGACCGACCGATGCGAGGCGGTGGTGCATTCGTTCAGCGTCGAGTTGAAGCCGGTGACCCGAACTTCATCCGCATGCTCGAAGAAATGGGCGGTATGGGGCGCTACGACCGAAGGCTGCGCTGGTGGGAGGAGTCCAGGGACACCTTCGTCAGCGCACTGTCTTGAGATCTACCGAGTCGATGCCCACCCACCCGGAGATGTGGAGCAACCCTTGGAGTTCGGTCACGGCTCGGCCATCATGCTGACGCTTGTGCCTCGTCGCATACACACTCGGGTGGCAGGATCGAGTCCGCTGTCCAATTCGTCTCCCACTACCGTCTGAAGTTCGGGTCCGACCTCTTCCTCCGAGAGGGCAACGAACCCAAGGTGCTCGTACAGCGGGAGGTTCCACGGTACGTCCCTGAAGGTAGTGAGCGTGATCGCCGGGCAGTTCGATGCAATCGCCCAGGTTCTCACCCGTTCAAGCAGTGCCCGCCCAACCCCGTGGCCCTGGGATTCAGGAAGAACGCTGATCTGTGCAACATGGGCGTTCCCGTCGACTTCGTCCACGAGGACGTAGGCCACCGGCTGGTCAGAGACGTCGACGGCGACCCAGCTCCGTGCGCCGATCGCATATGCGGCCAGATCAGCCTCTGAAAGTGGTTCGTCGTCGGCGACGGACTCCATCCCGATCACACGGAACATTTCTGGCTCTACTGACACATCCGTGGG
>PLRX01000126.1 GCA_003164095.1 Acidimicrobiaceae bacterium
CCGAGCAGGCCGGCCAGCAGGTACACCTGCCAGAGGACAACGGTGTCCGTCACCACCAGGATGCCGAGCACGAGTGCCAGCAGGCCGCCCCCCGTCTGGGTCATGAAGAGCACGTTGCGCTTGTTGGACCGGTCGGCGATGAGGCCGCCGAACGGCCCGAAGAGGAGCATGGGCAGGAACTGGAGCCCGACGACGATGCCGAGGGCGACACCGCTGTCGGTCAGGTGGAGGACCAACCAGGCCTGTGCCACCGACTGCATCCAGGTGCCGGACACCGAGATGAGCTGCGCGGTGAAGAAGAGGCGGAAGTTCCGGACATGGAGCGAGCTGAAGGTCTGGCGCGCCGCGGCGCGGATGGCGCTCACCGGTCGTCCATGTCGACCAGGCGCTCGAGGAGGTCGGTCAGGTCGGCGAGCGCGGCGCGGTCGGCGGGCTCGAGTCGGTGCAGCCGGTCGGCGATGAAGGCCGTCCGCATCGAGCGCGACTGGCGGAGCGTCTCCGCTCCCGCCGGGGTGAGGGTGAGCCGCGCGCTGCGGCGGTCGTCGGGGTCGGTGACCCGGGTGACGAGGCCGCGGTCCTCGAGGGCGGCCACCACTTTGGTCATGCTCGGCGGCTGCACGGACTCCCGCGCCGCCAGGGCGCCGAGGGTGGGTGAGCCGAGCCGGTCCACCCCGGCCAACGCCGAAGCCTGGGAGGGTGTCAGCCCTGCGGCTGCATGCTGACGAAGCCGACGGTGCAGACGGGTGACGGCGAGGCGCAGGCGCGAGGCGAGCTCCGCCTCGGAGGAGTCCGCCTCGGAGGGGTCCGCCGTAGCCTCGGACCTGGCCGCTCCCCCGGCGGGGCCGTCGGTCGGTGCCGGGAGGGTCGAGGTCATGTCGTGAGTATAGTTAGTTATCCTAACTAATGCGGCGGAGCGGCTCGGAGAGGGGCCTGCACTCCCCTGACCAGGGCGTCCGTCAGGACCGACCGATGGTGGCCAGCAGCGGGAGTACCCGGGGCGCCAGGTAGGTGCCGCCGGCCAGGGTGGTGTGGACGCCGTCGCCCTGGCGGACGACATGGCCGTCCAGTGTCCAGGTGAAACGCCCCTGCGGGTCGAGGAACCGGTTGAGCGGAACCAGACTGACCACGCCCGGGCGTCGACGGGCCACCTCGCCCAGGAGCTGGTTCAGGCGGTCCACGCGTGCGGGGTCGTCCTGGGGCCACGGGCTGCCGTCGGGCTGCTCGCCGGTGTGGAAGTACGGCGCGGTGAACAGCGCCACCTTCGCCCCGCCGGAGGACAGGATGGCGACGGCACGCTCCAACTGGGCCGTCTCGTAGGCGTCGAAGCCAGGGTCGCCGAGGTGCTGCCAGCGTCCGTCGACCACCCGGTCCATCACCTCCCAGAAGCCGATGACGAGGCCGATGACCTGGGGATGCAGCTGTCGCACGTCGTCGCTCCACCACGTCGGCCACGTCGGGCAGTTGGGGAACAGATCGCCGACCACGCCGTGGTCCGACAGCGGCAGGGCGACGGCCACGCCGCAACCGGTGTGCGAGCGACCGCCGAGGTCGATGCCGTAGGCACCGGCGTAGGGCGCCATGCCGACGGCCACGGTCAGCGCCAGCGAGTCGCCGACGATCAGGACGCGCAGGCGGTGCCCCGACCCGTCGAAGCTGGCCAGGTGGACGGCCCGCCACTCGGCGGCCGTCGCACGGGTGCCGGCCAGTCCGGCCGGCGAGGTGGGCGCTGCGGTGGCCTGGCCGGCGGTGCCCGCCACCACCACGGCCACCGTCACCCCGACGGCCACGGCGGCCGGACCGGCCGAGCGGAGGGTGCGCCAGAAGCGACGCTCGATGACCGGGCGCTCGACCAGGTAGAAGCTGGCCGCCGCCACGGCCACCGTCACCACCGACCGCAGCGTCAGCAGCGCCACCCCGTGCAGGCCCGTGCGCGCGGCGTCGAGGTACACGGCCACCGGGTAGTGCCACAGGTAGATCCCGTAGGACAACGTGCCCAGCCACACCAGCGGGGCGACCGACAGGAACCGGTCCACCGGGCCGCGCTGCACCGTGACGACGGCTGCGATCACCGCCGCCGAGCACAGCGCGACCAGGAGGAACCCACCCCGGTAGGTGGCGGGCGACGCCCCACCGAGCAGACGCGACACCACCAGCACGACGACGGCACCGACGAGGCCGGCGGCCGTCACGGCCACACGGGCCCGCACGCCCCGCACCGCCGGGTCCATGCCGGTCGCGCCACGACGTCGCGCCACCAGTGTCAGCAGGCAGGCCAGGACGGCCCCGACCAGCACCGACTGGGCATGGGTGTCGGTACCGAAGTAGAGCCGCGTGGTGTTGCCGCCCGGGTGGAAGAGGGCCGCCATCTCCACGGCGGAGGCGACGGCGCCGACGGCGGCCACCACCAGGACGGCCCGCACACCGCGGCGGAACGACCTGGCGAGGTGGAGCACGGCCAGGACGACGAGCGGCCACGCCAGGTAGAACTGCTCCTCCACGGCGAGCGACCAGGTGTGGGTGAGCGGCGAGGTCGCCGCGGTGGACACGAAGTAGTTGCCACTGGTGGCGACCTGCCACCAGTTGGAGACGTAGAACAGCGCCGACAGGGCGGCGCCGCGGAACCCGGGGTAGGTGCCGGCCGGCTCGGCGAACCGGACCATCAGCGTCACGGCCACCAGGACCAGCAGGAGCGCGGGCAGCAGGCGGCGGGCCCGACGCAGCCAGAAGGCCCCGAGCCCGATCCTGTCCCGACGCTCGAACTCGGCCAGGAGCAGTCCGGTAATGAGGAAGCCGGACAGGACGTAGAAGACGTCGACGCCGAAGAATCCGCCACCGAGCCACCCGATGCCGAAGTGGAAGCCGAGCACGAGCAGGACGGCGACCGCCCGTAGGCCGTCGAGTCCGAAGACCCGGCCGCCCCCGGTGGCCGACGGTCGGTCGACCAGTGCGTCGGCGTGGAACCGGTGCCGGGGTGCCTCCGGGGTCGGGGTGGTCATGGCGCGCTTCCTCGGACGTCTCCCGGCGACACGCTTCGGCGGGCCCCCGGTGAGGACGCACGGTATCCCACCCGCCGTGCCACCGCGAGCGGGACCGGCGTTTCCGGCGTGACCGGCGGGACCGGCACGACCGGCACGACCGTTCGACCCCCGGGCAGTACATTGCGCGGATGCACGCCCCCCGGAGCCGCTGGACGGCCCACGGACGGGCCGCCGTGCTCTACCTCGCCCTTGCCCTNNTCCACCCGCGCCCTGCACCCCTACGGCATCAATCTGCCGGCCAACACCAGCTTCCTGGCCATCAGCGTCCCGCTCGTGCCGGTCACCTGGGCCTTCGGACCGGTCGCCTCGCTGAACGTGGCCGCCACGCTGGCACCGGTGGTCACCGCACTGTCGGCACGGGCCCTGCTGCTGCGATGGACGACCTGGCAGCCGGCCGCGTTCCTTGCCGGCCTGTTCTACGGCTTCTCCCCCTTCGTGATCGAGAATCTCGCCCTCCAGCACGTGGAGTTCGCCACGCTCGTCGCGCCACCCCTCATGTTCCTGTGCCTCGACGAGCTGCTGGTGCGCCAACGCGGTCGTGCCTGGCCCTGGGGACTCGCCCTCGGCGGCCTCTGCACCCTGCAGTTCTTCCTCAGTTCCGAGCTCCTGGTCGTCTGTGCGCTGGCCGCGGTGCTCGGCATCTTCCTGCTGGTGGTGGCGGGCCTCGTCCGGGACCGGCGCGCGGTCGTCACCCGGGTGGGCCATGCCGCGACAGGACTCGCCACCGCGGCCGGCGCCGGGCTGGTGCTGCTGGCCTACCCGGCGTGGTACGCCGTGGCCGGACCGCGGGCGCTGCCGGCCACCGTGTGGCCCGACATCCAGTACTTCGGGAGCGCGTGGCGGACCCTCCTGCTCCCGGCGGACGCCCACGACCGGGGTCCGAACGCCGTGCTCGAGACGTACGGCTACTTCGGCAGCCACCCACTGCTGCTCGGCTACCTGGGACTCGGCATGGTCGCCGTGCTGGTGGTCGGCCTGGCCTGGTTCCGACGGGACGGCCGGCTGTGGTTCTGCGCCGCCATGCTCGTGGCCCTGGAGGGCCTGTCCCTCGGGGCGGTCGCCTGGCCCTGGCGCCTCTTCGACCACCTCCCGCTGGTCGAGAACGTCGTGCCCGACCGCATCGCCGGGATCGCCGACCTCTTCGCCGCGGTGATGCTCGGGGTGATCCTCGACCGGGCCCGGGCCTGGGGCCCGGCGCCGGCACGTCCCCGCCTCCCTCGGCCGGGCACCCTGGTGGCGTGGGGACTGGCCGCCACAGCCCTGCTCCCCCTGGCCCTCGGGTACCGGCTCCCCTTCACCACCCGTCCCGTCGACGTGCCCCGGTGGTTCACGACGGTCGGCTCCACGCTGCCCACGGACGATGTCGTGCTCACGTACCCGTATGCGTCCTCGGGCCTCCGGGCACCGATGACGTGGCAGGCGGTCGGCGACCTGCGCTGGTCGCTCGTCGGCGGGGGGAGCATCACGCCCGCGGCACCGGCCCGCCCCTCGGCCCGGCAACGCTCGGATGCCCGGGCGAACGCCGACCTGCAGAACCTGTCCGACGGGTTCCTGCCGCTGCCCACCGGGCGACCTGACGAGTCGGCCCGGCTCCGCCTCGCCCTCCACGACTGGGGGGTGACCACGATCGTGGTGCCGTCGGAGCAGGGGTGGCCGCGGTCGCTCCAGGGTCGGTCGGTGCCCGTGGCCGTCGCCACCTTCGCCGCGGCCCTCGACGAGGTCCCGCGCGTCGAGGCCGGAGCATGGGTGTGGGACGTGCCGACCCGTGCGGCCGCGGTCGCATCTGTAACCGTTGCGACGTTCATCGCCTGCACCACCACACCGGCCGCCGTAGCCGCCCCGGGCCGGGCGGCCGCCTGTGTCCTCGGGCGGACCACACCCGGCCCCTGAGCCGGAACGGGGCGGCTGCGGGGACCCCGGGCTCGGGCCCGTCGCTCACTACAGTTCCGAGGATGACCGACCCGGGCCCAGGCGCCGCCACGCCGGGCCCGGCCACGGCCCTCGTCGACCCGGTCGACGGCCGACCTGCGACGGAGCGCCCCCCCGCAGCCGCCGACCGGCCACGCGGCCTCGACGCCCGTCCCGCGGTGCCCGTCGTGGTGCTCGTGGCGGCCTACGGCATCTCCCGGATCTGGGCTGCGGTCGCCGGGGTCCGCTACGACGACAGCGTCCTGCGGGGCACCCAGCTGACCGACATGTGGCAGCTCCTCGACGTGCGGCTCCTGCGTGACCACCTTGCCGTCAGCGTGTGGCACCTGAACAGCCAGCCCCCGCTGTTCAACCTCTACGCCGGGTTCCTGCTCAAGGCGCCCACCGGGCTGAGGCGGCCGATCGAGGTGGTCTGCGCGCTGGGGCTCGGCCTGGCCATGGTGGTGTGCGCCTACCTGCTCCAGGTCGAGCTACGGGTCCCGCGCGTGGCCGCCCTGGTCGTCACCCTGGTCGCGGTCGTCGCCTCCCCCGCCTACCTCCTGTACGAGAACTGGCTCAACTATGCCTACCCGACGGCGGCGTTCGGCACGGTCGGCGCCTGGTGCCTGGTGCGCTTCCTGCGGACCGGGCGCGCCCGGTTCGGCCTCGGCTTCTTCGGCGCCGCTGCGGCCGTAGTCCTGGTCGACAGCACCTACCAGGTCGAGTGGCTGCTGGTGGCGGCGGTTCCGGTGGTCGTGGTGCTGCGGCACCGGTGGCGGACCGTGCTGGCCGTGGCCGCCGTGCCGGTCCTGGTCGTGGCCGGCTGGTACGTGAAGGACTACGTGCAGGTCGGGACGACCGCGACCAGCAGCTGGCTGGGCATGAACCTGGCACGCTCGATCCTGTACCGGGCACCGGCCGACCAGATCGCCGCACTCCAGCGCCAGGGGAAGATGAACGCCGTGGCCTCGATCCCGCCGTTCGCCGGTCCCGAGGTCTACTCGCCCCGGTACGTGGTCGCGGTGCCCGACCCCGACCCGGCGGTCGGTGCGCTGCACAAGGCGGACGGTGCCACCAACTTCAACAACCCGCTCTACGTCCGCGTCTCGTCGCTCTACCTGCACGACGACCTGGCCTGGATCCGTGCCCATCCCCACGAGTACGCCGACGACGTCCTCAACTCGCTCGGGGTGTGGTTCGTCGGCACCGACCAGAACTTCACCGACTCGGTCAACTGGCCGGCCACACGGTCCTATGCGCGCTTCTACGACCGGGCCGTCGAGTGGCAGCCGACCCAGGACCCGGCACCGGGCTTCGTGGTCTTCGCCCGCGGGTGGCACCGGCCGGCGTGGCTGTCGGGCCAGGCCATCGCCGTCTACGCGCTGGCACTCGTCGGGGCGCCGGTGCTGGCGTGGCGACGGAGGAGGTCCGACCCGGCACTTGCCGGCACGCTGGCCGTGCTGTGGTGGACAACCGCCTATGCACTGACGACCACCTCACTCGTCGAGGTCGGCGAGAACGAGCGGTTCCGGTCAGAGCTGGGCCCGGTCCCGACGATCCTCGCCGTGGTGGTGGTCACCGCCGTCGTGCGCGTGACCTGGTCGAGGTGGGGACGGAGGCGGCGGGGGGACACCGCCTCCGTCGATCCATGCACCACCCCGGCCGGGCCCGCATAGTCCCACCACCCGGCCCCGGGGGAGGACCGGAGGGAGGGAGGTCAGTCGCCCGGGGTGTCGGATGCCGCCGGGCGGGGCGACGGTCCGCGCTCAGGGGCGAGGAGGGTCGGGCGGTGGCGAACGGCCGGCGGGTCGGCCGGCGGCACCAGCGGCGCCCGCCTGCGCGATCGCGCAGCGGCAACGGTCGGCTCCAGTCCGAACACGGCACGTCGCCGATGGCGCATCGTCGTCAGTCGCATCGTGCCCCCTCCTCTGTTCCGCCGGGCGGGACGGGCGGCATCGCGCCGCCGATAGGAGCATCGGCCGGCCCGGGCCCGAACTGGAGCGATTTCCCGGATTCGCTCGCGAGCAGGAACGATGGGGCTCAGCCCGGACGGATCCCACCGCGGGCACGGACGTCCAGACCGAGTTGGGCGATCGTCGGGAGGGTGCGTGCCTGCAGCCACTCGCCCCCCTGCTTGGAGATGTGGATCCCGTCGGCCCACCGCACGGTGACTCCGTCGACCTCGCCCTGGTAGTGACCGGCGGGGTCGAGGATCCGGTTCAGGTCGATCACGGTGGCCACGCCGGGATGTCGTGCCGCCACCTCGGCGAGGATGTGGTTGAACTCGTCCACCCGGGTCGGGCTGTCCTCGGGCGACAGGGCACCGTTCAACGTCTCGTCCGGCGGGTCGATGTAAGGCATGGTGAAGAGCACCACCTTGGCACCGTGCGACGACAGCACCTGGACCACGTGATCGATCTCCCCGGTCAGGTGCCGGTCCCAGGCGGGCTCGCCGATGTGGACGATGCTGCCGCCGTCCACGTGGTCGAGGATGTCCCACCGGCCGATCAGTACCCCCACCACCTCGGGACGGAACTCGGCCACCTGGTGGGCCCAGAGCGTGGCCCAGTGGGCGCACGGTGACACAGGGGCGTCCTGCTGCCCGTTGGTGGTGGAGATGGTGGGGAGGTCGTCGATGTCGCAGCCGAGGTCCCCTTCGTTGATCACCGTGACCCCGTAGCGGTGCACCGTGCCGACCTGCAGGCCGATCCCCATGGTCACCGACAGCGAGTCCCCGACGAACATGAAGCGGACCGGATGGCGGGTGAAGGCACCGGCCGACTGGAGTGCCTGCACTTCGCTCGGCGGAATGCGGCCGGCGGACGACACGTCGACGGCTGCCGTGGCCGGTGCGATCGTC
>PLRX01000144.1 GCA_003164095.1 Acidimicrobiaceae bacterium
TCTCAAAGGTTGACAGGCGCCGTTCGGGCCGCGGTGGCCCGGCGGCGCTTCGGCTGACTGCGCGACATCTGCACGTCCACGTCGCAGTCAAGGAAGTCGAGCAACTGGACGAGCTGATTGAACGACTTCGAGTAGTTCGTGGGGTCGATCAGCCGATAGATCTGGGCAGCAGATGTGCCCAGTGCGGCTGCCACGTCGCGCACCGGTTCGCTTGACTCGCTCATCCGCTGCTTGGCTGCAAGGGAGAGCTTGTACATCAGCAGCTCAGCCATGTACTGGGGATCTCGGTTCGCTTCGAGGACGGAGTCGATGTGGACAGATCCCTCCTGGCCCGAACGCAACTGATACGTGAAGCCTTCGTTCCCCAACTCGGGATCTGGCGCAACGGTGATGACTGGGTCCCTACCACTTGGCACGGGCCCCGCCTTGGCGAAGGGGAAGTAGTAGGTGTCCTTTGCCGTCCGAACTTCGAAGGCACGCTTGCGCCCATTCGCTGTTACCTGCTTGATCTTCACAGTCTTCCCTCCATCACTAGGTCTTCGATGTGCTTACGCACCTGCCGACTTGCCTTGCCCTTCATCGCACAGTCGTGGTCCAGGACCTACTTCACGACGAGCTTCTTGTTCTTGTTCTTGTACACGTGTACGTGACGCGGGCTGTGGTCGCCCACCCACATCTGGAAGACGTAGTTGCCGCGACAGATCTTCGACACAGCGCATGTTGCCACTGCTGGTAACCCATTGTCCGGGGCGTCCGGCCGTGTGCACGGGTCCTGTCCTCTCCGGGTGCATTCATGACGCGGGGCCGTTGCCCCGTGCATGCGGACACCCTCCGCGGTACAGTAGTTGAGCAGTCGCTCAACTGGGAGGTGCCCCGATGGCGAAAGCCGAAGCCACAGCAGCAGACACCAGGCGGGCGACCCGGGGTGAGGCGACCCGACGGCAGCTGATCTACGCAGCCGTCGAGACCCTCAGGGACCATGGCTACGCCGGTGCCAGTGCTCGGGTCATCGCTGATCGGGCCGGGGTGAATCAGGGCCTGATCTTCTACCACTTCGACTCGGTCACCGGTCTGCTGCTCGCCGCCCTCGACTCGGTCAGCGACTTGCGCCAGGCCCGTTACGGCGCCGCAATGGACGGGGTGAACTCACCGGCCGAGCTGGTGGGCGTGGCCTCCTCGATCTTCCGGGAGGACCTGGATGCCGGGCACGTGGCGGTGCTCGTGG
Organism: Acidimicrobiaceae bacterium; assembly: GCA_003164095.1. GTDB lineage: Bacteria > Actinomycetota > Acidimicrobiia > Acidimicrobiales > RAAP-2 > Bog-756. The sequence continues at coordinate 1,226 of PLRX01000144.1, forward strand.
CCATGATCGCTGGAGCCGCCACGGTGCCAGGACTCGGTGAGGAGGTGGCCAAGCGCATTGCCCCGTGGACCGGCTTCGCCCGCGATGCCGTCGCCGGGGTACTGGCGGAGTCGCCACTCGGTTCGCTGGTTCCGGCCGAGTCCGTGGGGTTCGCTGTGGTGGCCTTCTACCTGGGCATGGAAATGCTGACCCACCTCGACGGGGACCGGACCCCAGCTACGGCACTCTTCGATCAAGCGCTCCAGCTCGCCACGCTTCTCGGTGGCCTGGGCAGTGCGGAAGGAGCGACAACGCCGCAGGACGGAGCAAGGACGTGAATGCCCCCGACGCCATTCCACGAGGATGGTCCCGGCGAACGAGGCACGTCCTGCTGCGCTTCGGCCTGCTGTTCGGTGCCTACCTCGCCTGGGGAGCCCTGGCATGGATGATGGTCTCGGTGGACACCGGCTCATCGACCACCATCAGCTCGGGTACCGGTCGGCTGACGACCGTCGCCCAGTCGAGCACCACCCTCTACCAGGAGCAGCCCGGGATGGTCGGTGCCATCCTCATCGCCCTTGCCATCGCCCTAGCGATCTCCACGGCCAGCGTGGTCTGGCGAGTGGTGCGCCGCTCGGAACGACTCGGCGTGACCGGAGTGATCGTGGCCGGTCTGGTGGGCGCCGTAGCCCTCCTCGGCATGCTGACCATCGGGATGTTCATCGCGCCGCTCGCAGCCTTCCTTGTTCTCCTCGCTCTCCCCATTGCTCCGGACCGCAAGCCAACCCCGGCACCAGTGAATGCGCCACCACCTGGGTGGTACGGGGATCCCAGTGGGAGCGCTTCGTGGCGGTACTGGGACGGGCAGACCTGGACAGTCCATTCTGCGCCGATGCAGGTTCCAGGTTGAGACGGCGGATCCCCCGTGCGATTGAGGGAAGGCAGGTCAGCAGGTGCTACCGGCCAGACCGTCCCATCTACCCGGCGCTCAGGGGCGGACCCCGGCAGGCTCCTCCCAGCCATTGGTGTCCAGCTCTCGGACCTCATCCAGCGCAGAGACCGGTCCGTCCCTACCTGGCCTCTGCTTGCCTCGTGCCACGAGAGATCGAGCCTGACCGATGTTCCTAATCGTCGGGCTGGTGATAGTCGGTTGCGTGAGTGTCGTAGTGTCCCGCACGATTCAGCACGGCATCGACCGCAGGCAACTGGTTGAGAACAGCTACCGTTCCCCCTCGCCATCTGAGCGGTCGGCGAAAGCAGGCTTGATGGCGGCTCTCCTGACCGTGGCCGTTTTCGTTCCGCTCTTATTCGTCGCATATCTGGCGATTGCCTTGGTGCGGCACGTCCTCGGGCAGTGACTGAACCTCTGCCAACTATCCCCGGCATGGCATTGCGAAACGGTGGGCCCGCGGCTCAGGCTCCCCTCATTGCCACGGGGCCGCCCGATCTTCCGGGCATAAACTGGCCTGACCTGGGCTTTTGCCTCTGCGTATGAAAATCGGGCTTCGAGCGTATGAAACGCCCCGCCCCGGGCACCCTCTGACCCAGGTCAGACCCTTACGCGAACACCCCACCAACAGGTGTTCGCGTAGGTGGCACCGAAGCGTTATCGGAAGTCCCGGTTTCTTGGCCCCCAGGGCTCGGAAGCCGGGACGTTCCGCGTCCAGGGCCAGATTCGCGGGGCTCGGGCTCAGGTCGTTGATGCCGGCCAGCACGTTGCGTCACGTTGCGTCCCGTGCAGTGGTGCCAAACCGGTGCACAATCTTCTGAGCGGATAATTGCCAGGGGGTCACCAGTGCGACGGAGCATCTTCACCTCAATGGGACTTGGAGCCCTGTCCCTACTGCTTGCGGCGTGCGGGGGTACCAGCAGGTCGAGCAGCACGACCACTGGGGTGAAGTCCGGGGTGACAACGACGACCGCGGCCTCTGGAACGACGACCACGTCGACGACGTCTACACCCGCAGCGGCTTCCACGGTCCCGGCTCAGCTCTCGCAGGTTGTCTGTCCTACGACATATGGGATCCAACCGACGAGCACACCGAGTTTGCCGTCCATGGTGGCGCAGTCGATCCCATCGAACCTAGTGAGCCAGATCGCCGTCTACACCGATGCCCAAGGTCAGATGCAGATCCTGGCGCCGACTGGCTGGGCGTGTTCTGCCTCCATCGGCGCCGACGGCACGAGCGAGCTCGCTGCATACCCACAGGGGCAGCCCAACCCCACGACCTCCGGCATCACACCCGACACCGGCGAACAGGTCGTCGGTGGTCAGACGAGCGCATGTGCCGGTTGTCTCTATACACAGACGACGCCGCTGTTCAGCGCTGCGGCGAGCCAGTGTGCCGTCGACTACGCGGGAACCCCGTCGGCCTGCCCCGGCCCGTACGCCGGAGAGTCGTCCGACTCGATCGGCGACGGGATAGTCGGATTCTTGGATCCGCCGGGGGTCAAGGGCTCCGGCGCCGGCTCTGGTGGCGTGTACCCGGCCAACGGTGTCGTGACGTACCACCCGGGGACGGCTGGAAGGAACGGTAGCTACATCGAGACGTGCACGCTCCCGAACAGCCAGCACTCCCTGTGCACCGCGGCCCTGGACAACTTCGTACGCGCCTACGGCACGCGCTGAGTGGACCTCGGCGAGATGTCATAACCCGCCACTGACCTGGGCTCTTGCCCCTGCGTATGAAAATCGGACCTTCGGCGTATGAAACGGGTTTCCGCTAGCCCCCTCCGCCCCAGGTCAGGCCCTCGCGCGAACACCCCACCAACATGCGTTCATGGAAGTGACGTTGCAGCAGTTGCGGAAGTCCCGGTTTCCCTTGCAGGGGCCGGGACGTTCCGCGTGCGGCTGCCGGAGCGGCGGTGTCGACGGTGGGTGGTGCAGTCTCGGCTCGGGGGTGACCGTGGCCGATACGATGCTTCGGAGGTGGCTATCGACCCCGAGGTGATCAGTGCGATCGAAGCGGCCGTGGCGGCGGACCCGGGGAACTCGGCACTACGGATCCATCTGGGTGGGCTGCTCCTCGATGCGGGGCGTCCGCCCGACGCTCTGATCCAGGCGGAAGCGGTGCTGCTCGATGCGCCTGACGACATCGGTGCACTGGGTCTCGCCGCCGAGGCCGGCATGCTCCTCGACGATGCTCGAGCACCGGGTTGGGCACGGCTGCACGCATCGCTGACCGCTGCATCCACCGCAAAGGTCGACGAGGGACCGACTCCTGTATCCGGTGGCCAGACGGCGGGAGACACGCCGGTGGCCGCTGCGCCCGAGGCAGGTGACCAGACTCAGGATGACTGGGACCGCCTGCTGAAGGAAGTGCTCGCCGATGCCGGGTATCCGGAGGCGATCACGCTCGCCGACGTCGGCGGGCTCATGGAGGTCAAGGAGCGCCTGGAGCGGTCGTTCCTGGCCCCGATGCGCAATCCCGAGCTCCGTAGGGCGTACGGCGCCCAGATGCGAGGCGGTCTCCTGCTGTGGGGTCCTCCCGGGTGTGGGAAGACCTTCCTAGCCCGGGCCGTGGCTGGCGAACTGGGTGCCCGGTTCGCCACGGTCGGCCTCCACCAGGTGCTCGACATGTGGCTCGGCAATTCGGAGAAGCAGCTGCACGAACTCTTCGAGATGGCCCGTCGCAGCACTCCCTGCGTGCTGTTCTTCGACGAGTTGGACGCGATCGGTCATTCGAGGATGGACCTGGGCCGCAGCGCCGCCCGCAACGTGGTGGCACAGCTCTTGGTCGAACTCGATGGGGTCGAGAACTCGAACGAGGGGATCTTCGTCATCGGGGCGACCAATCAGCCGTGGGACGTGGATCCGGCGCTGCGCCGGCCGGGACGTTTCGACCGGACGATGCTGGTACTGCCCCCTGATGCTGCGGCGCGGGCGGCGATTCTGCGGTCCAACCTGCGGGAGCGGCCACTCGGAGACGTCGACTTCGACCTGCTGTCGGGCGCGTCGGAAGGAATGTCCGGGGCCGATCTGCGCCTGGTCTGCCAGGAGGCGGCGGAGTTGGGGCTGGCTGAGGCCATCGCCAGCTCGGTGGTCCAGCCGATCACCACCGCGCAGCTCCTCGAGGCGATGAAGTCGGTCCGGCCGAGCACCGGCCCATGGTTCGAGTCGGCCCGGAACCATGTCCGGTATGCGAACACCTCCGGCGAGTACGACGAGTTGGCGACCTATCTGCGCCAGCGTCGTGGCCGATAGCGAACCCCATGCCTGAGGGGAACGACGGCATCGAGTTGCTACTCGCCCAGTCGGAGGCGCTCTTCGCTGTCAAGCGCTTCGGGACTGCGGCGGAACGGGCGAGCGACGCCGCGCGCAAGGATCCGAACGACCCTCGGACGTACTGGGCATGGGCACGGGCACTCCACGGAGACGGCCAGTACGCCGAAGCGGCCCGGATGGCGGATGAGTCGATCCGACTGTCCCCCGAGTCGGCTCAGGGGTTCCGACTGCGCAGTGTCGCACTGTCGACGCTCGCCCGGAGTCTTCCCAAGGGCGAGCGGGGGAAGCTCGGCGAGGAAGCACTGAGCAGCGCCCGAGAGGCAGTCCGGTTGGCGCCGCACGACGCCAACAGCCATCTCGCCCTGGCCGGGGCGCTGACCCTGACCGGGCAGATCCCGGAGGCCGATCGGACGATGCAGGACGTCCTCTGCCTGGCGCCGAACAGCGTCGCGACGTGGGTGACGGCCAGCGTGGTGGCCATCTCCGCGAAGAACTGGGACGCGGCGATCTCGGCCAGTCGGCGGGCACTGGAGATCGATCCGGGCAACTATGCCGCACTCAACAATCTGGGGGTCGCACTTCGTGCCAGTGGACGCGGCCGCGAAGGCACCCGGGTGCTCGCCGAGGCCGCCCGGGCGAACCCTGATGCACTACTTGCCCGCCAGAACCTCTCCCGAGCCGGCCTGAGGATCGCACGAGTCGCCATCCTGATCCTGCTCCTGCCGCTCCTGTTCCTCACCCATCTCGGCTTCCTGGGCTTCCTGGTTCTCTCCATCGGCAGTAACATCGTGATCTCGAAGAATCCGGCGCTCGCCCTGCGCCTGGAACGCGTGGGGGCGCCGATCGCGCTCCTCTTCGCCGGGAAGTCGCGCGATGACGCCGTGGCCGGGTCGACCGGACGCCGACGGCAGCACCAGCGGACGGGGGCCCAGCCCGATCAGGTCTGGTCGGCCACCGCAAACCACTCGGTGCACACGCTCGGGAACCCGCTGCTGGTCTTCTGTGCGATCGCTGCGTGGGCGGTCGCTCTCGTGCTCCTCGTCGGGCAGGTCCGGCCGGATCCGGACAGACTCGCCCTCGCCCTCGGTTTCGTCGTGTTCGCTGCGCTGGGAGCCTGGCCTGTTTGGGTCGTCCAGCGCAGGCGGAAGCGGGACAAGGTGTGGGCCGACGAGTTGGCCGCTGTGCGGCGTTCCACGTCCGGTTAGTCGGTCCACCGATGCCGGGCCGTGCGGATTTCGGACCTGAAGCGTCGCCAACAGATCGACGTCGGGACCCCGCCATCTCGTGCAGCGACCGGGCGAGTTCGCAGGAGTCCTAGGTCAGCGTGAACGTGAGCGGATTGGACGGTCCGCCGTCGGTGACGATCACCACCGGCAGCGTCGTCGCCGGCCCGGTCTGGGGCGGGATGGCCAACGTGCAGGTCGTCTGGTCGGGGCAGCTCACCGAAGCCGTCTGGCCGTTCACCGTGGCGCTGATGTTGCCGGATGGGCTGAGGAAGCCCGAACCGCTGACGACCACTGACTGGCCGGCGATCCCGGACGACGGCTGCAGGCTCGCCAGGACCGGCGCCCCCACGGGCCCCGGTGCCTGGAGTGGTGCCGGGACGGTGGTCGTGGTCCCGATGGTGGACGGCGGCGTCGTCGGGACCACCGCCGGAACAGTGGTTGCAGTGGTTGCAGTGGTGGTCGAGGTGGCCGGAACGGTGGAGGAGGGTTGCGTCACCGTGGCGGACGACCGGTGCACCCGCGATGTCGTGGGAGGTGCACCACCACCGGCCAGCATCGACCCGACCAGGGCGGCCACGATCATCAGAACGGCTGCCGACATCACGGCCACGGCTCGCCGTAGCCGGCGCTCGGTGTCACGGGTCCGTTGCGCCGTACGGCGGTTCCTGACGGGCGGTGATGCAGCTGTCGCCTGATCGACCGGCGGATCGGAACGGGGCAGTCCCACCGACGGGAGGAGGGACTCGGCAGGCTCCCGTTCCTCGGCCAGGGCATCGAAGACCAACACCGCCCCCGGCTGCGACGGTGGTGGCGGCGGTGCCGGCTTAGGCGGCGGTGCCGGCGGCGGCGGCTGAGGCGGTGTGGGCGGAGGCGCCGTCGGGGGAGGCGACGGTCGCGGCGGAGGAGGAGGTACAACCTTCACCGGCGCGCCGAGCAGCGATGTCGGGGCAGGTTCGTGTGCCACCGTGACGTGGGGTCTCGGGTCCCGTTCGCGAGCCACCGGCGGGTCGGGATACCGGTGCTGCACGACAGTCGGAGATTCCTGGACACCACCGTCGGCCGCGCGGGCACGACGCGAGGCATCGGCCATGGCGCTCAGGGCCCGTGCGCTCATGTCCGGATCGCTCCGGTGTCCGCGCCTTTGTGGGGCCATGTCCCTCCTCGTGTATCGGTGTCCTCTACACCTACCCACTATTGGTGCGGAATTCAACGCGCCACCGATCGGACCCCGATTGCCGGCGACGTACGACCTCACCGGAGCCGGATCGCCAGCGGAGGAGTGCGGGGCAACCGGGGCCCGCCGGGAGACCGCCAGGCGTCAGGAGGCGGCGGCTGCGGCGTCGGCGGGCACGCCGTCGAGGTACCGGACCGACCGGTTGCGCACCGAGGGCACCCGCGGCCCGGCCAGCAGCCCGCCCGTCAGGTTGAGGGGGTCGGCACCGGCCACGGTCACCTCGGCAGCACGCTGGGGGTGCCGGTGCACCTGGCCGAGGAGATCGGCGGCATCGGGGGCCGCATACTGCTCACCGGAGATGCCGGCCACGAACCGCCCGCCAAGGACCTGGCCGCGGGCCTCGAGCCGCCGCAGGGCCCGCACCACGTCCCGCCAGGGGATCCGGTAGGACTCGCGGTCCCACACCTCCCACGCAACGACGCCCCAGCGGGCCAGGAGCTGCCAGGCCACTGCCTCGGCGAGCTCCTCGGACTCCGGACCGGCCCCAGAGCCCGGAACAGCCGGCTCGGGCAGGAGCGACCACCGGCCCTCGCCGATGCCGCTGCCGGGAAGCGTGCGCGCCCGGCCGAGGGCGGCACGGCGCGTGACGGCACGGCCTGGGCCCCGGCGGTGCGCATGGGCAGCGAGGAGGCTCCGCACGGCGGAGAACGCATCAGCCGTCACGATGCCCCGGGAGACCAGATCCCAGAGGCCCTCGTCGACGTCGCTGCCGAGCCGCCCCGTGGCACCGGAGAACTCGGATCGGAAGGATGCGCCCCGGGACCGGAGGACGGCGAGCACATCGGCAGACGCCCCGACTGACGGCTCGACGACCTCACGGCCGGCCCGCACCGCGGCCAACGTCCAACCCAGGTCCTCGCGGGACACGAGCGCCAGGGGTGTGGCCGGCGACGGAGTGGCCGTGCCGCGATGGGTCGGCTCGTCGCCCTCGGCCACTGCTTCGGGTCGCGGGGTCAGGCGCCCCCAGGCGACCTGACCGGACAGACACAGCTCGTCGAGCCAGCGGGGGTCGTACCCGGCCACGCGCGATGGGAGCAGGTGGCGCTCCCACTCGCCGGCAGGCGCCTCGATGCCCTGGAGCTGCTCGATGACCGAGAGCAGGCCGGCCCGTCCTTCGGCACGGCCCTCCGGGGCGAGGTGCTGCCAGCAGGCCAGGAAGCGCACGTAGGTGGCAAGTGGGACCGCCTCGACCCGACGACGGCGACGGGACCGGCTGGCGGCGTGGATCCGCACCAACAGGTGCCGGGCGGACCAACGACCGTCGGGGAGCTCGATGGCCGAACCGACGGCCTGGAGCCGGGCCAGGCCGGACCGCGCCCGGGCAACGGTCACCGGCACACCCCGGACGCTGCCCGACGGCAGGGCGGCCTCGTCGACCAGTCGCTCCACGGTCACCGGTCCGGCCAGATCGAGGTGACCCCCTACGCACTCGGCCAGTGCCTCGTCGGCATCGACCATCGGGTCGGTCAACGAGGCGTAGACGAGCTCCGCCTCGGGGCACCGCTCGGTCGGTGCCCAGTGGCCGCCGACCAGCCCGGCGCGCCCGTCGGCCTCGAGTTCGGCGAACCAGGGGCGCCATGCGGGCACCTCCCGGCACAGGACGAGGGAGAGCAGCAGGTCGTGGAGCTCGTCGGCGTCGCGCAGTTCGGGGCGGACCTGATCGAGGACCTCGGACTCGGCCGCGGGGTCGAAGGCGGCCAGCTCGCCCGGAGGGACCGGGAGGCCGGGCGGCAGTCCGTCGGGGCCCAGCACCCCGAGGCCCCGGGGCACCGCCACGGCCCGGGTGCGGCGCTCCTCCAGGGGGGCGCCGTCGAGGAAGGTGAAGGGCTTGCCGGTCAGGATCCCGTGGGCCAGGGGCGAGGGCTCGGCCGACTCCACGAAGTGCACGGACACCCGCCCGGCCTCCATCTCGGTGAGGAGGACCACCAGGCCGTCGGCGTCGAGCGGCTCGGTCAGGCAGTCGTCGACGGTCTGGCGCACGAGCACATGGTCGGGGACGGCCACCGGGCCGGGTTGGGCGTTCTCCTGACAGGCTGCGAGCGCCGGCCAGGTGGCGGCCAACATGTCCTCGGCCTCCATGCGCTGGAGGTGGATGGGACGACGCGCGCCACCGCGCGATCGGGGGACGACCAGGGCCCGGTTGAGGTTCCACCGCCAGCGGGCGGCCAACATGGGGTGGGGCAGCACCGCCTGGACCAGGACATCGTGTGCGGTGGTGCTGTGGAGCATCGAGGGGACCTGGGGGAGGGGGAAGCTGTGCTGGGGCCCGAGGGAGAGCACGACGGTGTCGTCGTCGGCCGCGGCCTGGAGCTCGAAGTCGAAGGACACGCAGAACCGCTTGCGCAGGGCCAGGCCCATGGCCCGGTTGATCCGCCCGCCGTAGGGGGAGTGGACGATCAGCTGGGTCCCCTCGGCGTCGTCGAACACCCGCTCGATCACCAGGCGCTCACGGGTGGGCAGTGCCCCGAGCGCCAGGAGGCCGGCCCCCAGGTAGGCGACCACCTGGTCGGCCACCTCCTCGCTCACGCCGGCACGGGCGCGAAGTGCGGCCCGAGCCCCGGTACTGTCGCCGGCGGCCAGGAACGGCTCGAGCTCGGCGCGGAGGTCACCGACCTCGGCGCTCAACTCGGCGGTGCGGGCTGGGGCCTCGCCGAGCCAGAACGGGATGGTCGGAGGCAGGTCGGCGGCGTCGACCACCCGCACCGTGCCCGTCTCCACCTTGACCACTCGCCACGAGTGGGTGCCGAGCAGGAAGATGTCACCGGCGGTGGCCTCGACGGCGAAGTCCTCGTGGACCGAGCCCACGGTGACGCCTTCGGGGTCGAGGACGACCCGGTAGTCGCCCGTCTCCGGGATGGCGCCGCCACTGGTGAGGGCCGCCAGCCGTGCCCCCCGACGCGCCCGGAGCCGGCCGTTGACGGCGTCGTGGTGGAGGTGGGCGCCCCGCCGGCCGCGCCCGGTCTGGATGCCCCAGGAGGCCAGGTCCACGACCTGGTCGAACTGCTCGCGGGTCAACTCGGCGAAGGGCGCGGCCCGGCGCATCAGCGCAAAGAGTGCGTCGACGTCCCATTCCCCCGCTGCGGCCACCTCGGCGACGACCTGTTGCGTCAGGACGTCCAACGGGGACACCGGCGGATGGAGCACGTCGAGGTGGCCTGCGCGCACCCCGGCCAGGAGGGCCGTGCACTCCACCAGCTCGTCGCGGGTCAGAGGGTAGAGCCGGCCGGACGGCGTGCCTTCCACGTGGTGGTTGGCCCGGCCGACCCGCTGGAGGAAGGTGGCGATGGCCCGGGGCGAACCGATCTGGCAGACCAGCTCGACCGGGCCGACGTCGATGCCCAGCTCGAGGGAGGCGGTGGCGACGAGGGCCCGGAGGTCCCCTGCCCGGAGTCGCTGCTCGACGATGCGCCGGCGGGCCGCGGAGAGGCTCCCGTGGTGGGCGGCCACCTGGAGGGCGGCATCGACCTCGCCACCCGATGCGGCGACGGCGCCCTCCTCGGCGCCCTCCTCGGCGCCGAGCCGGAGCGCGAGCTGGTGGGCCACGCGCTCGGCCATCTTCCGGGTGTTGACGAAGACCAGCGTGGTGCGGTGCTCGAGCACGTGTCCGGCGATCCGGTCGAGGACGTCGGAGAATTGTCCGCCGCTGGCCACCGACTCGAGCTCGCTGCCCGGGAGCTCGATGGCCACGTCGAGGTCGCGGGCGTGTCCACAGTCGACGATGGCCGTCGGGGCGTGGTCGGGGTCGACGCCCGAGAGCAGGCGTGCCACCACCTCGAGCGGACGCTGGGTGGCGGACAGGCCGATCCGCTGCAGCCGACCGCCCCGCTCGGCGACCAGGTGGGCCAGCCGTTCGAGGCTGAGGGCGAGGTGCGACCCGCGCTTGTCACGGGCCAGGGTGTGGACCTCGTCGACGATGACCGTATGGACGCTGCCCAGCACGGCCCGCGAGGACGCGGCGGTCAGCAGCAGGTAGAGGGACTCGGGGGTGGTGACCAGGAGGTCGGGTGGGTGCTTGCGCATGGCGGCGCGCTCGGCGGCCGGCGTGTCCCCCGTACGGACCGCCACGGTGAGCTGCGGGGGTGCGAGTCCCAGCCGCTCGGCCTCGGTGGCGATCCCCTCCAGCGGGGTGCGCAGGTTCTCCTCGACATCGACGGCGAGCGCCCGCAGGGGCGAGATGTAGATGACGCCGGGCCCCCGGAGCGGTGCGTCGTCGGAGGTGACCGCGGTGGCGACCGACTGGGCCCGGTAGGCGGCGTCGATGGCCACGAGGAAGCCGGTCAGGGTCTTCCCGGATCCGGTCGGCGAGGCGACCAGGACGTCCTCGCCGGCCAGGATCCGGGGCCACGCCCGGCGCTGGGGCTCGGTGGCGCCCCCCGGGAAGCGCCGGCGGAACCAGGCCGCGACGGCCGGGTGGAACTCGGTGGGGATGCCGTCCGGTCGGGTGGCGCCGGGAGCCGTCTCGTCGGCGGGCGCGTCCGTTCCGGGGAAGTCGGCGTCGGCGGCCTCTATGGCGCCCGGCAGCGGGGCCCGGATCACCGGTCCATTCTACGGGCGGGCTGTCACGCCGGCTCGGGGCGGGGGCCAGGGGCAGGGACGGGGGTCGGGGGTCGGGGGTCGGGGCAGCGCGTCGGGCCGACCGCATCATGGGGACGCCGCCGGACGCGCTGCTCGGGCTGTCCCCCACCGACCTGGAGCTGCTCGCCGGGATCCTGGCCAAGCTGGAGCCGGCGGACTGACCACACGTCCGCCGGAACGGGCACCGGTCGTGACCTAGCCGGCCGCGTCCGGGCGACTCGGCGGGTCGTCTCTACAGTGTCGGGATGGACGCCGAGATCCAGGACGGTCCCCTGGTGGTCGTCGACGACCTCGACGACGATCGGCTGGCCGAGTACCGCGACCTCAACGCCCCCGCCATTCGCCGCCGACTCGAGGCGGAGCTCGGCATCGTCGTGGTGGAGGGACGGGTGGCGGTCCGCCAGCTGCTCGACTCGGAACTCGCGGTGCGGTCGTTGCTGGTCGACGACCACCAGGTGACCCTGGCCGCCGACCTGGTGGGCGCCGTGCGGGCCCTCGGCGCGACGGTGTTCGTCGTGCCGAGGGCCCGGATGGCGGATCTGGTCGGGTTCCGGCTCCACCGCGGCGTGGTGGCCATCGCGGCCCGGCCACCCGACCGCGCACCCGATGCCGTCCTGGCCGGGGCGGCGCGGACGCCGAGCCTCGACGGCGGCCCGCCGCTGCTGATCGTCCTCGAGGGTCTCAACGACCCCGAGAACATCGGCGCCGTGTTCCGCAACGCCGCCGCGTTCGGGGCCGCCGCCGTCCTCCTCGACCCGACCTGCGGTGACCCCTTCTACCGGCGTGCCGTCCGGGTCTCGGTGGGCCACGCGCTGGACCTGCCGTTCGCCCGCCTCGACCAGTGGCCCGACGGTCTCGGACGCGTCAGGGCGGCCGGATTCATGGTGTGCGGACTGGCGCCCCACCCGGCGCACGGGGCAGAGGGAGGACCGGAGAGGCGCACGCTGCGCGAGGTGTCCGGTCGCCGGGTCCCGGTGGCCCTCGTGCTCGGCGCCGAAGGTCCCGGTCTGTCGGCGGCGGTGTTGGACGCCGTGGATGCCGTGGTGACCATCCCGATGGCGCCGGGCGTCGACTCGCTCAATGTCGCCACCTCCGCCGCGATCGCCCTCGAGCGCCTGTCTGGCCCCTGACCCGGCCCCGGCCCTCCGGGGGCCGGAGATGGGCCGTCTATCGTTGTGGCGACCCAGACCGCCCACCGACGACGGAGCCCGAGTGACCGACTCGACGATCATCTACACACACACCGACGAGGCCCCCCTGCTGGCCACGTACTCCCTGCTTCCCGTGGTGCAGGCCTACGCCGCCCAGGCCGGCATCTCGGTGACGACCCGGGACATCTCGTTGGCCGGGCGGATCCTGGCCTCCTTCCCGGACCGGTTGGCGGACGGACAGCGTGTGGAGGACGCGTTGGCCGAACTGGGGCGTGACGTGCTCACCCCTGAGGCCAACATCATCAAGCTCCCCAACATCTCGGCGTCCATCCCGCAGCTGAAGGGGGCGATCGCCGAACTGCAGACCAAGGGCTTCGACGTGCCGGACTTCCCCGAGGACCCGCAGGACGACACCGACCGCGACGCGCTGACCCGGTACCGCAAGGTCCTCGGCAGTGCGGTCAACCCGGTGCTCCGTCAGGGCAACTCCGACCGCCGGGCCCCGGCATCGGTCAAGCGCTACGCCCAGACCCATCCCCAGCGCATGGGGCCGTGGACGCCGGAGTCGAAGACCAACGTGGCCCACATGGATACCGGCGACTTCCGCTCCACTGAGCAGTCCGCTGTGCTGGCCGCCGACGGCAACCTGTCGGTCGAGCTGGTGACGGGCGACGGCACGGTCACCGAGCTGCGGCCGCCCATCCCCGTGCTGGCCGGCGAGGTCGTCGACACCGCCGTGCTCCGGGTGGCTGACCTGCGGGCCTTCCTGGACCGGCAGATCGCCCGCGCCAAGGCGGAGGGCGTGCTGTTCTCGGTGCACCTGAAGGCCACCATGATGAAGGTCTCCGACCCCATCATCTTCGGACACGTCGTGCGGGCCTTCTTTCCGCAGACCTTCGCCGCCTACGGGGACCTGCTGGCCGACGCCGGCCTCAGTCCCAACGACGGGTGGGGCGCCATCCTGGAGGGGCTGCCCGGTCTGCCCGAGGGCGACGCCATCGCCGCCTCGTTCGCGGCCGAACTCGCCGCCGGGCCCGAGCTGGCGATGGTGGACTCCGACAGGGGGATCACCAACCTGCACGTCCCGAGCGACGTGATCGTCGACGCCTCCATGCCCGCCATGATCCGCACGTCCGGTCACATGTGGGGTCCCGACGGCGCCGAGGCCGACACCCTGGCCGTGATCCCGGACAGCAGCTACGCCGGGGTCTACCAGGTCGTCATCGACGACTGCCGGGCACACGGGGCGTTCGACCCGGCGACCATGGGCTCGGTTCCCAACGTCGGTCTCATGGCCCAGGCCGCCGAGGAATACGGCAGCCACGACAAGACCTTCGAGATCCCGGCCGACGGCACCGTCCGGGTGACGGACGACTCGGGCGAGGCGGTGTTCGAGGTACCGGTCGCCGCGGGCGACATCTTCCGCATGTGCCAGACCAAGGACGTCCCCATCCGGGACTGGGTGAAGCTGGCCGTCACCCGGGCCCGCGCCAGCGGTGACCCTGCGGTCTTCTGGCTCGACGAGGGACGGGCCCATGACGCCAACCTGATCGCCAAGGTGCGGACCTACCTTCCGGAGCACGACACCGAGGGGCTGCGGATCGAGATCCTGGCCCCGGCCGAGGCCACGGCGCTCTCGCTCGAGCGGATCCGCCGCGGCGAGAACACCATCTCTGTCACGGGCAACGTGCTCCGCGACTACCTGACGGACCTGTTCCCGATCCTGGAGCTAGGCACCAGTGCCAAGATGCTCTCGGTCGTGCCGCTCATCAACGGCGGCGGGCTGTTCGAGACGGGCGCCGGCGGTTCGGCACCCAAGCACGTCCAGCAGCTCCTGGCGGAGAACTATCTGCGGTGGGACAGCCTCGGCGAATTCCTCGCCCTGGCCGTCAGCTTCGAACACCTGGCTCGGACGACCGGCAATGCCCGGGCCCAGGTCCTGGCCGACACCCTCGACCGTGCAACGGGCACGCTGCTCAACGAGAACCGCTCGCCCAGCCGCAAGCTCGGCGGTATCGACAACCGGGGTAGCCACTTCTATCTGGCCCTCTACTGGGCACGTGAGCTGGCCACCCAGACGGCCGACCCCGAGTTGGCGGCCGGGTTCGGCCCGTTGGCGGAGCGGCTCACGGCCGACGAGGAGGCCATCGTGGCCGAGCTGCTCGCCGTACAGGGCTCGCCGGCCGACATCGGCGGCTACTACCGACCGGACGATGCCATGGCCTCGGCCGTGATGCGTCCGTCGACCACCTTCAACACCGCCCTCGGCACTCTGGCCTGACCAGCTGACCAGCTGACCAGC
>PLRX01000020.1 GCA_003164095.1 Acidimicrobiaceae bacterium
CTAGCCTTCGTGGCATCCCGTTGATATGCCGCGTGTAGCGGCTCCGATGCAGGCGAGAGGATCACGTCCATGGCTACACCCGATAAGTGCCATGCCCTCGACCATGTCGTGGTGGTGCTCTTCGAGAACCGCTCTCTGGACAACGTGCTGGGCCACCTCTACGGACCCGGGGATGGCAGGAACTTCGACGGGGTCATCGGCAAAGAGCTGGTCAATCCGATTCCCGAATGGGCAGAGCACGGCGCTGAGCGCAAGGTGGTGCCGTACACGGTGGCTACCGATATGGACTCGCCCAACCCCGACTCGGGCGAGGAGTATTTCCACACCAATACCCAGCTCTACAACTCCATCGACGACCACAACAGGTTCAAGATCGGTGACGCCGCGAAGGCCCCCTGGAATGCGCCTCCACCGGGAGCGACGCCGACCATGGACGGGTTCGTCACCGACTACATCTCGACGTTCACAGGTGAGATCGGACGCCAGCCGACCTATGACGAGTACGCCCACATCATGACCGGGTACACCCCGGAGCAGCTCCCGGTACTCAACGGGATCGCCCGGGACTTCGGCGTGTTCGACCACTGGTTCTGCGAGGTGCCCTCCCAGACATTCATGAACAGATCGTTTTGGACAGCAGCCACCTCATCGGGCGCGGTCGTAAACACGCCGGTCAAGAAGTGGTTCAGGGTGAACGATGCCGAGACGATCTTCGAGCGGCTGGAGGCCCACGGCAAGACCTGGAAGGTCTACGTCATAGAGCCGATGCCGGTGTCATTTACCGGGGTGATCCACTTTCCCCGGCTGAAGGATCGGCTGGCCACCCACTTCGTGCCCTTCGCCGAGTTCGAGAAGGATGCAGCAGCGGGCACGCTCCCAGACTTCTCGCTCATCGAGCCGAACATGATGGCGGGTCACGGCGACTACCACCCGGCAATGGGTCGGTCGTTCTCGGATACCGTGGACATCGAGTTGGACAGCCCGTCGTCGATGCTGTCGGGCGAAGCCTTCTTGGAGCGGATCTTCGACGCGTACCGCTCCGCCACCGTGGAGTCGGGCACCAACGTCTGGAACACGGCCCTGTTCATCGGTTGGGACGAGCCGGGGGGCACCTACGACCACGTCGCTCCGGGACCGGCCCCACCGCCGGATCCGACTGCGCCCGTCGGCGAGTGCGGCTTCGCATTCGATCGTTCCGGCTACCGGGTCCCCGCCATCATCGTGTCGCCATGGGTCGAGTCGGGATCGGTCTACAACGAGGAGTACAGCCACACGTCGTTGATTGCAACGTTGCGCAAGAACTGGGGCCTCGGTGAGGCATTCACTCAGAGGGATGCGTCAGCTCGCACCTTCGATCACGTCTTTTCCCTGGACTCGCCCCGTGACCCGAAGACGTGGGTGACTGTGAGGGCACAGCCCGTCCCCGAATGGACGTTGGATCCCGAAGTGGTGGGGAAGGGTCTGAGCGCCCTCGGCAAGGGCATGGGACACGGTCTTATCGCCAAGGCAAGGGAGATGGAGGTGAAGCTCCCGGCAGAACTGAATGATCCTGGGACGGCGCTAACGCCCAAGCTGATCGTCGGCGTCATCAGGGATGTCGCCGCTCACTTCTTCCCGCTCCTGGCTGGCGACGCAGCGAGCCCCGACTGAGCCAGACACGAATCGGAGCCTTGGACGCAGCAGGGCTCAGATCGCAAGCGCACGTTGCCGGATGCCGCTCGGGTGAGGGTGCCCTACTCGGCCGGAGCGTGACACTCTCCCGATGATGTGAGGCAGGGGCATCGCTCCGCTATAGATGCCTGATGACAGTCGCTGGCACACCAGCCACAAGGGTTGCCGGGGGGACGTCATGCGTCACGACGGCACCGGCTGCGACGACGGAATCAGCTCCTATGGTCACACCGGGCAAGACCGTGGCGGCGGTTCCGATCCACGCATTCCTCTCAACCGTGATCGGCTCCACAGTGATGTATGCCCGCCGTTTGTCCGGCTCGACGGGGTGACCGGCCGTGACCAAGTTGACCTTGTTCGCGATCATGACCTCGTCCGCGATGTCGATGGCTCCGTGACCGGTGAACATGCACTGGTAACCGATGAAGACGGCCCGACCGATGGTGATGTTCAGTCCGTAGTCCGCGTAGAAGGGAGGGATGAGGTGGAACGAGTCGCCGACGGGCTTGCCGATCAATTCCTCAAAGACTTCTCGGATCGACTCCGATTCGTCCCAGCAGTACCCGCTGAGCGTGGAGGAGAGTCGGGTCGCCACGTTGATCCGCTCGGAAATGGCGCGGAACTCCGGCGATCTCACTCCGATCCACTGACTTTCGTCCATCCGATTCCTCAATTCCAGGTGCTGTGGGTGACTGACGAGGCTAGATCCACGTGACCCCGACCCGGCGTTGCGGGACTCCTTTGAGCATGCGGGTCGCATCGTCGAACTTTGTGGGCGCCGGACACCCGCTCGACCGGGTCGGTTCGGAACCTCGGCACACGCGCGCCGCGACAACAGCCGCGGGCTGCGCCGGCTGTCAGACCAGCGGAACGAATGCGAATCCGGGATGCGTCCTTGTCCGGTACTCGTCCTCAGCGGTCTTTGTGACCTCGAGGACGTCGTACTGCACGGGAATGACCAACTTGGCTGGAATCGCCAATTGTTCCAGCAACTCGACAGGCAGCTCCAGCGCGCTGGCACTCACCAAGATCCTGGCATAGGGAGCGTGTTCTCGTAGGCCGTACTCTCGACGTGCCTGGAAGAAGAACGCATTCTCAATACCGAGGCGGCGGCAGTTGTCTCGGCCGAACTTCACCAACTCCGGTATGCGCTCGACGGCATAGACGGTGCCCTGCGGTCCGACGATGTGTGCGAGCAGTGTGGTAGTCCATCCCGAGCCGGACCCGACGTCCAACACCTCGTCACCAGGCATTGCATCCAGCCAGGAAAGCATGAGCTTTACGGTGGTGGGCTGACTGATCGTCTGGCCAAATCCGATGGGCAAGGGGGAGTCGACGTCTGCTTGTTCACGGAACTCAGGGGCGACGAAATCGGCACGCAGTACCGTCCGGAATGCTTCCTGGACCCTATCCATACTGCTGATTCTCGCATTTCGCCCCGTGGATGACGAGAAACCCATCCGAGCAGGTCGGGGGCTACCAGCCGGTATTCATCGATCTTGACGTCGACGCCGTTCGCGCGAGCAAGCAACTGTCGGCGTCAGCGTCCGGCGCGCGCCCCACCGATCCGGCGGCGAGGGGGCACCGGACCCTTGCTCCGACCTCCGCTCCGTGGCAGCTGCGAAGCTGCTGAAGATCTCGTGGCAGCCATCTCCGAACGGCCTCTCGATGGCGAATCTGACGACATTCGCCCTAG
>PLRX01000047.1 GCA_003164095.1 Acidimicrobiaceae bacterium
GCCGGACGAATGATCGAGGTTAGACAGTGGCCCCGAAATGCTTGAATCGTCCATGGACACACTGCTGTCTCAGGAACCGTTCCCAGGGCCAGCTGCCATGGCGGGCAGAGAGCATTGCAGGACTTGGATGGTCAGCGACTGACAGCAGCTTGGAACGCGTGCACAGTCGATCTATGCCGTGACGGGTCGCCCACAACGCGCGGCAAGCCATCGGCAGACGCTCGCCCGCATGTGCCGGAGTGTGGAAGTTAGCCCACGGCAAGCACTCGTCGGCTGACGTGCCCCACCGACCCGCCGATCAGGAGCAGTCCGGCGGTCGAAGGACGGCGCCCCAGATTCACCGAAGAAATTCAACCCGGACGTCGGTTGAGCCTCCAGTTCAGGTAGATGGCAGTTGCAATAGGCACTGCGATCCCGATCACGACGAGTGGAAGAATCAGCAGGAGGGGCAGGCCCGAACGGGTTGATGTCGACGTGCAGATCGTTGGTCCGCTGCTGGAACCTGAACAGGACTGTGTGCTGGATCCAGAGATTGGGAACGCCACAAGCACTAGCGCCGGCAGCAACCCTCCTGGCAAGAGGAGCGAACCGATCATCTTGTCCCGAGTCGTCCACAGGTTCGAGGTCCAGAGCAACACAACACCAACGAACCAACCGGCGACAAGGAAGACGCCTCCGAAGAGGAGCAACGCGATGGCCAGGTTCTCTTGAAGGCCACGCCGTTGCGATATCGGGCTGGACAGTTCTAGTGCTGCTGCCTCCGCCATGGGGCCATCATTCCAGGTCGGCGCACTCCTGCGCTTGGACCCCGAACATGTGCACCGACCTGGCGACTGATGGGGGGCACTTGGCTCTTGGGCTACCCCGGTCAGCCTGGACTGAACGGGATAACCGGGCCAAACCATTCGAGCCACTGCCCATGGGGGCCTGAGTAGGCCATCGGCACCCCGTCCAGAGCGACCACGAATGTGGACTTCGTCGGATCCGATGGGGCAGGAAGAGCACGGTCCGGGAACGGGACGACCCCCACCCCTTCATCGGGGATCCAGTGACCGGGCAGCTCGCTCACCGTCTGAGTGAAGGTCGCACGATCTTCAACGCTGAGGTAGGCCAGGACAGCGCTGTGGAAGATAACAAGCGTTGCGGCATCGGGGGCCGACGCAGCCGTCTCGTCGAGCAACGAGAGGAGATCCCCTTCGATGAGGCTGGGAGGATCTTGTTGAACCATCTCTACCGCCGCCCTCAGGCGGCCTCTTCGATCTTCCTGCTCCGGCCACACCAAAGCTTCGAGCCAGCGCATCTGATCCACGTTGTCGACATCCAAGGGGTTGAGGTCGATTCCTGCCCGCCAAGCGATCTCCGGCAGGCAAGAGGGAAGAGGTACAGCTCCTGAGGTGGTGCATCGCAGCACCGCTGCTCCCGGTCCCTGGAATGGATCGACGCGAAGCTCGTCACCGAACTGGTAGCTGTACTGGTCCGGGTAGAGGCAGAGCCCAGCCGAAGCTCCTACTTCGAGAAGTGCAAGTGGCTGTGGCAGCGCAGCCAGGATTGGCAGCAGGGCGGCGCAGCGTCCCGGTTCATTCGTCTGGGTTCGGTGCTCCAGCGCAATGGACGGATGCTGGGCCAATCGGAGACGAACCGGACTCGGAAGTGTTCAAACCCTGTGGGTGTGATGCGTGCGAATCGGGCTGCTGCTAGGACGAGGTTCGGTTGCCGCTTTGACTCCGGGAGCTCGTCGATCAGAGCGACGAGAGATTGGTCATCTGCGATCCCCTGGGCCCATTGCTCGAGACATGGTGAGGTTCATCGGGCTTCGGCGGCTGCGAACCACCGGTACCAGTCTGCGGTGTTTATCTGGGCCAACCGTACGCCCCGGAGTCTCGCTTGATCAGTTCCGGAGGGCATGGCAGAAGTGCCGGTCGAGGGCGGTTGGTCCTCTGCGAACGCTCGCCAGTCGATAGCCGCCGCCGACCCGGCGAAGCGGGGGCAGTTCGATCGCCCTTGACGCAAGACTCCGATGGACCGAGCCCGATACGGCCGATTCCTCCGGACGTCAACCGTCGATGGGCGTGAAACCTGCCCGAGAGATGCTGAATCCCTTGCCACTCGTCACCGTGCAGATCATGGCAGCCTTGGTGGAGGTGCACTTGAAGGGTCCGACAGCGGTTGAGTCGCCATAGGCCAATGTGGGGGTATTCAATCCGGCGTTGCTCCCGCACTGCATCCCAAAGCAAGTCCGCAGCGAGCCGTCAGCGGACATCACGACAGACTGGGTTGGCGACATCGTGGTGCAAAGGACGGACTCCGTCGGCGTGCCGCTGGTCACGTAGTCGATCTCACAGCTGATGTTCTGGGAAGGGGAATAGAACTCGTAGACCGGGGTCGTGGCCGGAATGAAGCGGCCGGGTGAGGTTGTGGTAGTCGTGGAAGTGGACGTTGCGCCTGGGAGGGTGGTGCCCGTTGTCGAAGGTGGCACAACCGTCGTGCTCGACGCGGACCGTAGCGACGTCGACGTCGACGTCGACGAGGTCGATGAACTCGGTGACCCGCACGCCGCCATGAGGACACCGACGCCGACTACCCCGACGAAGCAGCGCACACCCCTCCGTGAGGGTCTCGGTCGTTGCTGCACTCCGCACTTGAGGCCCATGAAGGTTCAACATAGCGAGAACCTCGAAGGAACGGCCGGACGGGAACCATGCGTCGGCGACATGCGCTACTGGTACGCCTACCCGATGTGGGGCATGTC
>PLRX01000074.1 GCA_003164095.1 Acidimicrobiaceae bacterium
GGCCGGACGAATGATCGAGGCTAGCGGTCGGCGGTGGGGAGGTCCTCGGCGAAGGTGTGGAACGGCGACGGCGGCAGGTAGTCGGCGGGAACGTCGTCGGGCCCGTCGTACCAGTCGACGTCGAAGACGTTGGACACCCCGTCGGCGTCGATCGTGCCACTCAGTCCGAGCTCGTGGGCGGCAGCGAAGGCCGCCCGGCCGTCGACGGCCCCCCGCTCCAGGTCCTGCCAGGTGGACAGGTCGACCCGGCCGATGAGGCTGTAGACGCAGCCGTCGGTGGTGGCGCCGACCCGCCGACCGATCATGCAGTGGTGCGGCCCGTCGTCGACGGCGTAGACGGCCGCGTCGCCCGTGCCGGCGCACGCCCGGATCCGGGCCGGGTGCCCGAAGAGGTGGAGCCCGCCGTGTGCCCGCTCCTTCATGGCCCACAGGGGGCTCGGCGGGACGGTGCCCTCGGGCTCGTCCTCCTCGAGCGGCGTGGCGTCCTCGGGGGCGGTGACCGGGAAGACCCAGTCCTCGGTGCCCTTCTCGAAGTGCAGCTGGCCGTCATCGCGCGCCTGGAAGGTGCCGTCGTCCTGGTGGTCTCCGGTGTCGCTCACGTGCTGCTCCTCCATCGTTCCGCTCGGTCGCGGTGCGCTGGCACCGGACGTCGTCTCCCCATCGTGCCACGCCACCCGGTGCCCAGCGGCCCACGACGTCCCGTCGGTGGCGACCAGGTCAGCCGGGGCAGGTCTACGTCCCCGCCCGGATGGGGTACCAGCCGGTCACCCGGGCCGTCGTGTCGGCACGGTCCCGTCCGGCCAGTGCGACGGCGGTGGGCGGATCGACCGACGTGAACGTCACCCGGTCACCGGGCACCAGCTGCCCGACCAGGGGGAGGTCGACGGTGGCGACGCAGGCGACCACCGGGTAGCCGCCCACCGTGGCGTGGTCCGGGAGGAGGATGATCGGCCGGCCGTCGGGTGGCACCTGCACGGCACCGGTCACCATGGGCGTCGAGGGTCGTGCGGGCCCACCGTCCGCCCCGGGTCCGCGCACGGGACCGAGCCGCACGCCGATCCGGTCGACGTCGGTGCCGACCTCCCACTCCGTGCCCACCAGCCCGTCGACCGTGCCGTGGGGTCCGGGCACGACCCGGAGCACGGTGCCGCCGGGGGAGCGCGCTGGCCGGTCGAGCCGGCCACGGATACGTCCGGCCACACCGCGGGCCAGCCGGTCGCCCGCTCGAAGCGGACCGGGGCCGAGCCCGGCGAGCACGTCCGAGGAGCGCGAGCCGAACAGGACCGGCGTGACGAGGCCGCCGGCCACGCCGAGGTAGGCCCGCAGGCCGCCACCCACCCGGCCGACGCGCACCACCTGCCCGTCCGCCACCGGGAGCACGGCACCGTCGGGGGCGGGGCGCCCGTCGACGGTGACCTCGACCGCTCCGGGCCCGCTCACCGCCAGGTGGCCGTCGCCGACCACGGACAGGGTCGGGCCCAGCGCCGTGCACTCGAGGACGGCGGTCGAGGCGTCGTCACCGAGGAGCAGGTTCACGAGCGCGGCCGACCGGGCGTCGGCAGCTCCGGCAGCCGGCACCCCGATGCCGGCCACGCCACGGCGACCGCCGTCCTGGACCGTGGTGGCGAGCCCCGGGTCGAGGACCTCGAGGCACGGCCCCTCGGCGATGAGCAGCGGGCGTCCGGCGGACGTGGCGCGCACGGTTGCACCGGTCACGGCTGGTGCGTCGGTGGCCACGAAGCGGACCCGGTCGCCGGGCGCGACGCGCGAGTGCGGCGGCACGTCGGGGTCGAACAGTCGCTCGGACGTCCGGCCGAGCAGGTGCCACCCGCCCGGGGTGGACCGTGGGTACACGGAGGCGTAGCCGGCCGCTACCGCCACCGAACCGGTCGGGACGGACGTCCGGGGTGTGGACCGGCGGGGGAGTGCAGCCAGCTCGGATGGCAGGCCGGTGAGGTAGGGGAAGCCGGGGGCGAAGCCGACGAAGGCCACCTCGAGGTCGGCCCCGACCAGCAGCTCGACCACCCGGTCGGGCGTGGTGCCCACCATGCCCGCCACGTCGTTGAGATCGGCGCCGTCGAACACGACCGGCAGCACGTGGTCCCGGCGGCGCCCCACCACCGGGGCCCGCCCGGTCGGTGCGCCGGCCACTGCCTCCAGCCACCCGGCCACGACACCGGCAGCGGCCCGGTCGGGGTGGGCGTCGAGCACCACGAGGACGCTGGCGAACCCGACGACGATCTCCTCGACCGACCCGGGTGCGGTGCCGGACGCGAGGTGCCCGGCGAGCACCGCCTCCAGCGCATGTGCGCCGGCCACGTCGGTCGTCTCGACGAGGAAGGCGCGGTCGCCGAAGGGGACGACCGCGCCGGGCAGCGCCGGCCCGACGTCCGCTGTCACCTGCTCATCCGATCATGCCGGTGCGTCGGCCGGCGCACGGGTCGGCCCGGCGAAGGCCCGGACCTCGACACCCGCCCCGTCGAGTGCGTGGCGCACCGCCCGGGCGTGGAGGTCGGCGCCGGGCCGGTCACCGTGGATGCACAGGGTGCGCACGTCCACCGCCACCCACGTGCCGTCGACCGCGTCGAGGCCGCCGTCGAGGGCCAATGACCGGGCTCGCCGTCCAGCCTCGTCCGGGTCGTCGACGAGCGCGCCGTCAGCACCGCGCGGCACCAGGAGTCCGGTGGCGTCGTAGCCGCGGTCGCAGAACCCCTCGGGCACCACGACCATGCCGGCGGCGTCCGCCGGCCCGGCCTGCGCACCTCCCGGCAGTCCGACGAGGACCCGGCAGCGGGGGGCGAGCGCACGCACGACCGTATCGGCGACCTCCGGGTCGACGGCCAGCATGTTGTAGAGCGCGCCGTGCGGCTTGACGTAGGAGACGGTGCCCCCGACGGCGTCCACCTCCTCGATGAGGATTTCCCACTGCTCCACGAGGTCGGCGACCAGTCGGTCCGAGGCGACGTCGAGGGTGCGCCGGCCGAAACCGGCCCGGTCGCGGTACGAGACGTGGGCGCCGATGGACACGCCGCGTTCGACGCACGCCGCGGCGGTGGCACGCATCGCCTGGCGCGAGCCGGCGTGGAAGCCACAGGCGAGGCTGGCGCTCGTCACGTGGTCGAGGAGCGCCAGATCCGTCGCGCCGAGCTCGTCGCCCTCGGCCAGGTCCGCATTGAGGTCCATCACCGGCACGCCCCCAGTATCGACCAGACCCGCACCCGCCGCGGCAGTCGGAGTGCCCGCCGGAGCGATTCGGATGACCGCGTCCCGTCGAGGCGCTATCGTTCCCGCCATGCCGCAACCGCCTGCACTCACGCCCGAACAGCGCCAGGCCGCACTGGCCAAGGCCGCCAAGGTCCGCCGCGAGCGGGCCGAGGTGAAGGAGAAGCTGAAGCTCGGCTCGATCGACCTCGGGGAGCTCCTCACGATGGCCGACGGCAATGAGACCGTCGGCAAGATGAAGGTCCTCTCGGTACTCGAGTCGCTGCCGGGCCTCGGCAAGGTCAAGGCCCGCCGACTCATGGAGACCGTCGGGATCTCGGAGAGCCGCCGCCTGCAGGGCCTCGGCTCGAACCAGCGCGAGGCGCTCCTGCGGGAGACCGCCCGCTGAGCGGAGCCGGTCCGGCGGGCACGGCGCCCGCCGAGCACTCCCACATCTTCGTCCTCTTCGGTCCCGGTGGGGCCGGCAAGGGGACCATCGCCGCCAGGCTATTGGACGCCGACCCGCGTCTGTGGCTGAGCCGTTCGTGGACCACCCGGGAGCGGCGCCCCGTCGAGCCCGAGGACGCCTATGTCTTCGTCGACCGCCCCACGTTCGAGGCCCATGCCGCGTCCGGGGGTTTCGTCGAGTGGGCCGAGTTCATCGGCAATCTCTACGGCACCCCGGTGCCGGACGTCGGCGCCGACCGGGACGTCCTGCTCGAGATCGACCTGCAGGGTGCGCGCCAGGTCCGCGAGCTGCGCCCCGACGCCACCCTGATCCTGCTCCTGCCGCCGTCGCCGGACGTCCAGGCCGACCGGCTGCGGGCCCGGGGAGACGACGAGGCCCACGTGGCCCGTCGCCTGGCCGAGGGCGCCGAGGAGGAGCGTGCGGGGCGCCGGATCGCCCACCATGTGGTCGTCAACGACACCATCGCGCAGGCCACCGCCGATGTGGCCTCTATACTGGACCTTCGTCGCTCGGGCGCCTCGTAGGCCCGGCGGTTCCCGCCCCCCGACATGTCGTAAGGATCGCAATGGCCCAGAACCCGACCACCCTCATGGACCCGCCGATCGAGGACCTCCTCGACAAGGTCGACTCCAAGTTCACCCTGGTNNGCGTGGTCGTGCCGCCCCAGGTGGCCTCCGCCTCGGGCAAGCCGCTCTCCATCGCCTTCGAGGAGGTCGCCGAGGGCAAGGCGACGTACAGCCGGCCGGACCCCGAGGAGATCGCCGCCGCCGAGGCCGCCGAGGCCGCGGCACTCGCCCTGATCGAGGGTGCGGTCGAGCTCGCCGTCGAGGAGGCCGTCGCCGAGGCCGTCGCCGCCGACAAGGACGAGACCACCGACTGACACGACACCTCGGCCGCTGCGCCGGGGTGTGTCCGACAGGGGGACAGCCGTGGCCGAGGTGACCGCACACGATCCGGGCCCGACCGACGGGCGCTCCTTCGTCGTGCTCGGCGTGTCCGCCGGCATCGCCGCCTACAAGGCCGTCGAGGTCTGCCGCCGCCTGGTCGACGCCGGCGTGCACGTGGCCCCGGTGCTGACGGAGCGGGCCACCAACTTCGTGGGCCGGGCGACGTTCGACGCGCTCGGCTCGGAGCCCACCCAGACCAGCGTGTGGGACGAGGACTCACCGATCCCGCACACGCGTCTCGGCCAGCGCGCCGACCTGGTGGTGGTGGCCCCGGCCACCGCGGACCTCTTGGCGCGCTACGCGGCCGGCCTGGCGGACGACCTGTTGACCACCACCCTGGTGGCCACCGCCGCCCCGGTGATCGTCTGTCCCGCCATGCACACCGAGATGTGGGAGCACCCGTCGGTCCGCGCCAACCTGGCCACCCTCACCGGTCGCGGGGTCGCCGTCGTGCCGCCCGAGGAGGGCCGCCTGGCCGGCGGCGACGTCGGGTCGGGACGGATGGCCGAGCCGGAGACGATCGTCGCCGCCGTACTGGCCCGACTCGCCGACGATCGTGCGGGGCCCGCCGGCGACCTGTCCGGGGTGCGACTCCTCGTCTCGGCCGGCGGTACCCGAGAGGCCATCGACCCGGTGCGGTTCATCACCAACCGCTCGTCGGGCAAGCAGGGGCACGCCGTGGCTGCCGCGGCGCGCCGCCGGGGGGCGGACGTGGTCCTGGTGACCACCAGCGCCCAGCCACGGCCGGCGGGCGTCGAGGTGGTCGAGGTCGAGACGGCGGCGCAGATGGAGGAGGCCGTGCTCGCCAGGTCGGCCGGCGTCGACGTGGTGGTGATGGCCGCTGCGGTCGCCGACTTCCGGCCCAAGGTCGCCGTCGACTCCAAGCTGCACAAGTCGGACGGGGTGCCTGAGCTGGTGCTCGAGGCCACGAACGACATCCTGGCCGAGCTCGGCCGCCGCCGCCGCCCGGGCCAGGTGCTGGTCGGGTTCGCCGCCGAGACGGACGACGTGCCGGGGCGAGCCCGGGCCAAGCTCGTTGCCAAGGGCGTGGACCTGATGGTGGCGAACGACGTCTCGGCCCCCCAGGTGGGATTCGATCACGACACCAACGCCGTCACGGTCTTCGGGGCGGACGGGACCGTGTCCACCGTGGCACTGGCCGCCAAGGCTGAGGTGGCCGACGCCCTCATCGACCGGATCGTCACCCTCCTGCGCGCCCCGTCGTAGCGGCCGGGCTCGGGCCGCGGGTAGCGTGGTGCGCCGTGCCCGGGGGACCCCGGGCGCAGTCCTGCACCGCACGCCGTCCGCAGGGGCGTCACCGGACGTCGAATCAGCAGCAGCACCACAGACCGTCGACGCCGACCGTGAGCCCGACGACCAGACCACAGAGGATGGAACCACCCGTGAGCAGCCGATACACCTTCACCTCGGAGTCCGTGACCGAGGGGCACCCCGACAAGATGGCCGATCAGATCTCGGACTCGGTCCTTGATGCGCTGCTGACCGATGACCCCGACAGCCGGGTCGCCTGCGAGACCCTGCTCACCACCGGCCTGGTCCTGGTGGCCGGCGAGATCACCACCACCACCTACGTCGACATCCCCAAGCTCGTGCGCCAGACCGTCCTCGACATCGGCTACGACGACGACGCCTACGGCATCGACGGCAACACCTGCGGCGTCATCGTGTCGCTCGACGAGCAGTCGCCCAACATCGGCCAGGGCGTCGACAAGGCGTTCGAGGTGCGTGCGGGCACCGGCGGCGAGGACCAGCTCAACGCCCAGGGGGCCGGCGACCAGGGGATGATGTTCGG